>DAIODV010000137.1:0-9042 GCA_036746615.1 Mycobacterium sp. | reverse complement strand
CACCCTTCCACGCGAAAACCGGGACACCCTTGGGCTCTTCGGGGGTGCCGTGCGGGCCGACGACGACCGCGGCGGCGGCGTGGTCCTGGGTGGAGAAGATGTTGCACGACGCCCACCGGACTTCGGCGCCCAGCGAGACCAGGGTTTCGATGAGCACCGCGGTCTGCACGGTCATGTGCAGTGAGCCGGAAACCCGGGCTCCTTTGAGCGGCTGCACGTCGTGGTACTCGCGGCGCAGCGACATCAGGCCCGGCATCTCGTGTTCGGACAGCTCGATGTCGCGGCGACCGTAGTCCGCCAACGACAAGTCGGCCACCTTGAATTCGATGCCGTTGCGAACGTCGGCGCTCAGCGAGCTTTCGGTCGTCGTCATGTGTGTGGGCTCATTCCTTCGTCTTCAACTAATTAGCTTGCATATACGTTAGTCCCGACGAGGGAGTGCCCTGATGCGGGGTCAGTCGGGGTCAATGACACCGTAGCGTTCAGCGACCGGTGTCATCAGCCGCGCCAGATCCGCGGCGACGTCGTGGTCGGCTTCCGGCGGCATCGACACATAGCTAATGCACAACCGGACAATCGCACGAGCAAGGATGCCCGAGTCCTCGTCGCTGGCTTTCATCCAGCTGTGCTGAAACGACGACGTGAGCCGAGCCGAGCAGTGCGTGATGATCGGCCCGCTGTCGGTGGTGATGATCTGCAGCAGATCGGGTTTGGCCACCCACTCAGCAGGGAGATGACGAGCGGGTCGGCTGCTGATTCGGTGAAGAAGGACCGAAATCCCTGCAGGAAGGCGGCATAGACGTCGCCGACGTTTGAGTAGATGGCGTCTTCGACGGCGTCCACCAATCGGTCGGCCAGCCGCAGCGCGTAGCCCTGAGCCAAGCCCTGCCGCGACCCGAATTCGTTGTAGATGGTTTGACGGCTGATGCCCGCGGCGCGGGCCACATCCGCCAGTGTGATCGCGGACCAGTCGCGGCTCAGCAGCAATTCGCGCATCGCGTCGAGCACCGAATCACGCAGCAGCGCCCGTGACGCCTCGGCGTACGGGACACGTTGCTTCACAAGCGCGAGACTAATGCTCACGAACGTGCGACTTCCACCATCTCGAAGTCGGATTTCGCTGCGCCGCAGTCCGGGCAGCTCCAATCTTCGGGAATGTCGTCCCAGCGGGTGCCGGGCGCGATGCCGTCTTCCGGCCAGCCCTTGGCCTCGTCGTACTCAAAGCCACACTGCACACAGATGAACAGTTTGAATGGGGCTTGACGCTCTTCGCGCAAGCGCTCATCGCAACTCATTGCGTTACCTCCATTTCGAAGTCGATCTTTTCCAGTACCGCGCAGTCCGGGCAGCGCCAGTCTGCGGGGATCTCCTCCCAGCGCGTTCCTGATGGAAATCCTTCTCGTGCAGCGCCTTTGGCTTCGTCGTAGATGTAGCCGCAGCCGGGACAGCGGTAGGCGGTCATCACGCTGCCTTCGCGTAGCGGGCCAGGATCTTCTCGCGACGGCGTGGCTGCACGTTGACCCGGGTGATGTCGCCGCCGTAGTGCGCCAGCACGCGGTGGTCCATCAACTTGCGCCACAGCGGCGGGAAGTAGGTCAACCCGATCAATGCCGCGTACCCGCTGGGCAGATTCGGCGACCCGTCCATGCTGCGCAGCGTCTGGTAGCGCCGGGTCGGGTTGGCGTGGTGATCGCTGTGGCGCTGAAGGTGATACAGGAACAAGTTGGTGACGATGTGATCGGAATTCCAGCTGTGCGCAGGCGTGCAGCGCTCGTAGCGGCCGTTGGCATTCTTTTGCCGCATCAGGCCGTAGTGCTCGAGGTAGTTGACGGACTCGAGCAGGCTGAAGCCGAAGATCGCCTGGATGATCAGGAACGGAATGGCCATCGGGCCGAACACCGCGATCAGAACGCCCCACAGCACCACCGACATCAGCCAGGCGTTGAATACGTCGTTGGACACGTTCCAGGGACTCTTGTCGAGGCGCCGCAGCCGCTGCGCCTCCAGCCGCCAGGCCGAGCGCAGGCTGCCAAAAACGCTGCGGGGCAAGAACTCCCAGAAGGTTTCGCCGAAGCGAGCCGACGCCGGGTCTTCCGGTGTGGCCACACGCACGTGATGGCCGCGGTTGTGCTCGATATAGAAGTGTCCGTAGCCGGTCTGCGCGAGCGTGATCTTGGAGAGCCAGCGCTCCAGCGGGTCTTTCTTGTGTCCCATCTCGTGCGCGGTGTTGATGCCGACTCCCCCGAGCGCACCCACCGAGAGCGCCAGACCGATCTTGGCCGGCCAGCTCAGCGGACCGTCATCTCCCAACCAGCTCAGGTTCGACGCGGTGAACAGATAGGCGCCGAGAAACAGGCTGAGGAACTGGAACGGGATGAAGGCGTACGTGCAGTAGCGGTAATACTTGTCGTTCTCCAGCCAGTCCATCACCTCATCGGGAGGGTTCTGCCCGTCGGCGCCGAATCGCAAGTCAAGCGCCGGCAACAGCACATAGAGCAGGATCGGGCCGATCCAGAACAGCACCTGCGAAGCGCTCTGCCACCCGAGGCGGTTCATCGCCCAGACGATCGGCAGGATCACCAGCAGCAGCGTCGGGACGATCAGTCCCATCAGCCACAGATAGCGCTTCTTGTCCTGCCAGACGACAGCGTTCGGACCTATTGCGGCGGTCATATCGCCAACCTCCTCGTGATTCAGAGCACCTTGAGATTGGACAATACCGCCATCTGTGTCTTCTGTCTAGACATAGACTGGTGATTTGTAAAGAAGCGCTCGGTTAGGAGGGGATCGTCACGTCCTCAGCGGCCGCAGCGGCCTCTCGTCTGGCCAACACCGAGTGCCGGCGGCCGTAGCCGAAGTAAATGGCGACCCCGGCGGCCATCCAGACGCCGAACCGGATCCAGGTCAGCGCCGTGAGATTGACCATCAGCCAGAGGCACGCGCAGACCGAGGCGATCGGCAGCAGCGGCACCCACGGGGCCCGGAAGCTTCGCGGCAGGTCGGGGCGGGTTCGCCGCAGCACAATCACCCCGGCGGAGACCAGGACGAACGCGAACAGCGTCCCGACATTCACCATCTCCTCGAGCTTGGGTGTCGGAAACGTCGACGCCGTCGCACCGACCAGCACCGCCACCACCGCGGTGAGCCGCACCGGCGTGCCGCGCGAGCCGGTTTTGGACAGCTGCCGGGGCAGCAGTCCGTCGCGAGCCATGGCGAACAACACCCGGCAGCCGCCGAGCACGAGCACCATCACCACCGTGGTCAGCCCTGCCAGCGCGCCGACGGAGATGATCCCGGAGGCCCAGTGCACGCCGTTCGCGGCGAAGGCGGTCGCCAGGTTGGCGTGCCGGCCGTCGGGGGTGGTCCTCAGCACAGCGTTTGGAACCATTCCGGACAGCACGACCGCGACCGCGATGTAGAGCACGGTCACGATGCCCAACGTGGCCAGGATTCCGCGCGGAACGTCGCGTTGCGGGTGCTTGGTTTCCTCGGCCATGGTCGCGACGATGTCGAACCCGATGAACGCGAAGAACACGATCGACGCGCCTGCCAGCACCCCGTACCAGCCGTAATGGCTGCTGTGCGCGCCGGTGAGCAACGACAACACCGACTGATCGATGCCGCTTCCGGAGCGATCGGTCTGCGGCGGCGGAATGAACGGCGAGTAGTTCGCCGGCTTGATGTAGAAGGCGCCGACGATGATCACCAGCAGCACCACCGACACCTTGATCGTGGTGACCACGGTGGAAAAGTGCGACGACAACTTGGTGCCCAGCGCGAGCAGGGTCGCCACCAGCGCGACGATGAACAGGGCGCCCCAGTCCAACTTGACAGAGCCGAGAGTGATTGTGCCACTGGGTAATCCGAATACGGTGTCCATGTAGCTCGACCACCCCTTGGCCACCACAGCGCCACCGATCGCCAACTCCAGAACCAGGTTCCACCCGATGATCCAGGCCAGAAATTCACCGAAGGTGGCATAGGAAAACGTGTAGGCACTGCCTGCCACCGGCAGCGTCGAGGCGAACTCCGCATAGCACAACGCCGCCAACCCGCAGGTGATCGCCGCGATGAGGAACGAGATCCAGATGGCTGGCCCGGCGACGTCACCGGCAGTCTGCGCGGTGACGGTGAAGATGCCGGCGCCGATCACCACCGAAACGCCGAAGACGGTCAGGTGCCACCAGCTCAGGTCTTTGCGCAGCTGACTACCGGGTTCGTCGGTGTCGGCGATGGATTGCTCGACCGACTTGGTGCGCCAGCGACCCGCCATGAACCCGGACAGTACCGAGTACGGTGCGGTAATGCGCGGGGAGAGCAAAAGAGCGCACGCAGTGATCATCGGGGCCAGCATCGCGGGGCTGTGCGCAGCGCGGGTGTTATCCGACTTCTACGAGCGCGTCACGGTGTTCGAACGCGATGAGCTGCCAAGCACACCCGTCAACCGGGCCGCGGTGCCGCAAGGCCGTCACGTTCATCTGCTAATGGCCCGCGGCGCCGTCGAATTCGAAGCGCTGTTCCCCGGCCTGCTCGACGACATGGTGGCCGCCGGAGTCCCGAAGCTGGAGAACCGGCCGGACTGCATCTACTTCGGCGCTGCCGGTCACCTGCTCGGCGTCGGAGAGACGCTGCGTGACACGTTCACCGCCTACGTGCCGAGCCGCCCGCACCTGGAATGGCAGATCCGGCGTCGGGCCGTTGATCTCGGCAACGTCGAGATTGTCCAGCGTGCGGTGCGCGAACCGCGCTTCGACGCCGACGCTGCGCGGGTGACCGCGGTGTTGATTGACGACAACGATTTTGTCCCAGCCGATCTCGTCATCGATGCGGCCGGACGCGGCACCAGGCTGCCAGTGTGGCTCGAGCAGTGGGGATACCAGCGGCCACGCGACGAGGTCGTCGACGTCGGAATCAGCTATGCGTCGCATCAGTTTCGGCTGCCCGAGGGCCTGATCCAGGAAAGAGTGATCGTTGCCGGCGCGTCGCGTGCACAGCTGCGCGGGCTGGGCATGCTCGGTTACGAGGACGGCAGCTGGGTCATCACGACCTTCGGTGTCGCCAAAGTTCAACCGCCACAGTCCTTTCCCGAGATGGTCAGGCTCGCCGAAGAGCTGCTGCCGAGCCGGCTGAGCCGCGCGCTCGCGCATGCCGAACCGGTCGGTGAAGTCGCCTTCCACCGCTTCCCCACCAGCCGATGGCGCCGCTACGACAAGCTGGATCGCTTTCCGGCCGGGATTGTGCCGTTCGGCGACGCGGTGGCCAGCTTTGACCCCACGTTCGGGCAGGGCATGACGATGACGTCGCTACAGGCCGGTCATCTGCGAGAAGCCTTGACCGATGGTCAGGATGTGGAGCGCAAAGTGAATCGGGCCACCGCGAAAACCACCTACCCGGTGTGGACGATGAACACGATCGGCGATCTCAATTTCCACCATGCAGCCGGCCACGCACCCTGGTGGTACCGACCGGTGGGCAATTTGTTCGACCAGTTCCTCGGAGCCGCGGAGACCGAACCCGTTCTTGCCGAATGGTTTTTGCGCAGGTTCTCCTTGCTGGACAGCCTCTATATGGTCCCGACTCCCCCGCTGATTGCCCGCGCCATCCGGCACAACTTGGGGTTGTGGCGCGCTGAGCGTCGTCACGCTCGGCTGATCACAAGCCGACAGTAGCCCGGAATATCGTGGTCGGTTCCTGAGCGATCAGGCGGATGGGACCGTCGTCGGCGGCCACCCAAGCGGCCGCGCCCCGGGTGAGATTTACCGATCCGGACTTACCGCACACCGTCGTCGAACCTTCAGTGCACAACAGGATTTGGGGACCGTCGTGACGCGACGGTGCGTCGACTTCGTGACCGAGTTGATCCTCACCGAGAGTCAGCATCGAGACCGCAAACTCCGCGGCAGGAGTGTCATAAATCAGCCCGAGACCATCCTGGTGTGTCGGCGGATGCAGCCCCGCCTCGCTAGTGGGGTTGAAATCCAGCACCCGCAACAGCTCTGGGACGTCGACGTGCTTGGGGGTCAAGCCACCTCGTAATACGTTGTCGGAGTTGGCCATTACCTCCAGCCCGACACCACGCAGATAGGCGTGCAGGTTTCCGGCGGACAAGAAGATCGCCTCGCCGGGATTAAGGGTTATCCGGTTGAGCAGCAACGCGGCCAGTACGCCGGCATCGCCAGGATACCGTTCACCCAACTCCAGCACAGTCTTAACTTCGGCGGCGAATTCCGTTGCGCCACTGCTGACGTAATGGATGGCGCCTTCAAGCACGGCCGCCACCAGCACGTCGATGTCGGGCTGTGGCGCGGTGATCCAGGTGGTGAACAGCGCACGTAAACCATCGGCGTCGGACTGGTCGTTCAACAAGTCGATGAATGGATCCAAATCGGATACCGCAAGCGCTCGCAGCAGCTCGATGGTCTGCGCTGCAGGACGGAATCCGGCCAGCGCCTCGAATTGTTGCAGCGCCACCAGCAGCTCGGGCTTGTGGCTGGTGTCGCGGTAATTGCGCACCGGCGAATTCACCGGGATGCCGAGGCGTTCCTCGCGCAGATAACCCTCGGCGGCTTGCTCGGCGCTCGGGTGTGCCTGCAGCGACAGCGGTTCGTCGGCAGCGAGCACTTTCACCAAAAACGGGAGCACGTCACCGAACCGGGCGCGGGCCGCCGAGCCCAGCTGCCCTTCCGGATCGTCGAACAGTGCCTGCAGCAGCGAGGTTTCCCCGTCCGGGCCTTCCAACCAGGCGGGATCACCGGGGTTGGCGCCGAGCCAGAGTTCGGCTTCTGGATGCGCGGCCGGGACCGGGCGCCCGGTGAATTCGGCAATGGCGGTACGCGATCCCCATGCATAGGTTCGTATCGCTCCGCGTAGCAATTGCACTGTCTAGCTATCCCCGCACCAGCCGTAAATAAACCGCGGCGATCTCTAGCCGGACAGCCAATATAGCCAGCTGCTGCTCCGCCCGTTGGGCGCTTACCGACGCTGAGCGGTCATCCGACAGATCAGACACATCCTCGGCGCCGACGATGTCAACGTCGTCGAGCCCGGCGACCCGAGACGCCACCACAGAGCGCTCGGCATCCAACGTCAACGCGAGCACCCGCAGCCGCTCGGCGACCGGGCCGTCAATCTGCTCGTCGTAAAACAACGCCTCTTCCGGGTTGAGGGACCCCGATGCTGCGATGGCACGCAGCGTTACCAAGGCGTCCGCGAGTCCCGTAGCCGCGACCACCTCATTGGCAATCCGCAACAAAACCGAAGACCCGTGCCTGGCCAGCGCCAGGGTTGCGGCGCAGTCACCAGCGAGCACGACGCGGCGTCGGGACATGCGCTCGACCAGGGCCTTGGCCGGGTTGGTGAACAGTTCGCGGCTGGCGCTGTTACGCAATGCCTCCGCGTCCAGTTCGTCGGCCAGCGCGGCCAGGTCCACCCGGAGGTTGCCATCAACGCTCTGCAGCGAAGCCAGTCCGGCCGCCAGGTATCGGCACAGGCCAAACTCATCGGGAACGGACAGCCGAGGCTCGAGCACCGCCACCCGGCCGGCGGTGGTATCCCGCAGCGTCCCCTGATAGGGCGCCGCGACGACGACCCGCGCACCCCGGCGCACTCCGCTGGCGGCAGCCCCAACCAGCGCCGGATCGGCGGGGTCGTCGCCGGCGATGATCAGCACATCGAGCGCGCCGATCCACGGTGGCGCCTCGGCGGCGACCACGATCGGCGCGGCCGTCCAATTACCGAACGTCGCGGCCAGCATGGTGCCCGCGGTCTCAGCCGGGCCGCGTCCGGCAACCCAGATCACCGTGCGAGGACGGTCATCGCCGCTTACCGCGTCCAGCGCACCCTCGTCCAATGCGGCGGCCGCGGCACGCACCTGCGCGCCGGCCGTCGACGCCGCCCGCAGCAGCCCGTCACGATCGGCGGCGAGCAAGCCTTCGGTGTCGTCGAGGTCGATGGTGGCCTGGGTCGCGTTCACGTCACGTCCCGTTGACGGATTTCATCGGCGACCTGCGCGACCACCGCTTCGACGTCTTCGGCGCAACGTCCTTCCACGTTCAGCCGCAACAACGGCTCGGTGTTGGAACTGCGCAGGTTGAACCAGCTGCCCTCACCGAGGTCCACCGTCACCCCGTCGAGATGATCGATCGACTGAATGCGGCCGCCAAAGGATTTCAGCACCGCCTCGACGGCCGACGCCGCGTCGGCGACGGTGAAGTTGATCTCGCCCGATGACTCGTAGCGCTGGTAGTCGGCGGTCAATTCCGACAGCGGACGCTCCTGCTCGCCAAGCGCGGCCAGCACGTACAGCGCGGCCAGCATGCCGGAATCGGCGCCCCAGAAGTCGCGGAAGTAGTAGTGCGCCGAATGTTCACCGCCGAAAATCGCACCGGTGTCGGCCATCAGCCCCTTGATGTAGGAGTGCCCCACCCGTGATCGCACGGGCGTGCCGCCGCGCTCGACCACTAACTCCGGCACCGCGCGTGACGTGATCAGGTTGTGAATCACCGTCGCGCCGATCTCCCGGCCGAGTTCGCGGGCGGCGACCAATGCAGTCACCGTCGACGGCGACACCGGCCGGCCGCGCTCGTCGACGACAAAACAGCGGTCGGCATCGCCGTCGAATGCCAGCCCGATATCAGCGCCACTGTCTTGCACGTAGGCCTGCAAGTCGGCCAGGTTGGCCGGGTCCAACGGGTTGGCCTCGTGGTTGGGGAAGGTCCCGTCGAGCTCGAAGTACAACGGCAGCACCGTGATCGAGCCGATGGGGCCGAGCACCGCAGGCGTCGTATGGCCGGCCATCCCGTTGCCGGCGTCGACGGCCACCCGCAGCTGGCGCAGCCCGGCGGTGTCCACGAGCGAGCGAAGAAAGGCGCCGTAGTCGGCCAGCACGTCTTTGTCGCCGACGGTGCCGGGCGGTCCCTGGTAGGCCGGAACGCCGGCGACCAGGTCGTCGCGGATGGCCGCCAATCCGGTTTCGGCGCCGACGGGTTTGGCGCCCGCGCGGCACATCTTGATGCCGTTGTACTGCGCCGGGTTGTGCGAGGC
>DAIODV010000136.1:6634-9085 GCA_036746615.1 Mycobacterium sp. | reverse complement strand
GGGACATGTACCGGCCGGCGCGGTTCGTCAAGCAGGTGCGGGTGGTCACCTTCAAAGACGTCAACATCGAAGAGGTCGAGAAACCCGAGTTACGGCTGCCCGAGTAGGTGGGCGGCTAGCTCGACGAGGGACCGTGCTCGTTGAATATCAGATTGCCGCGATGCTCGATCACTGTCCGCGCGACATCGGCGAGCTTGATATTCAGATCCTGGGAATACCGCCGCAGCACGTCGAAGGCCGCGTGCTCGTCCAAGTCCTGCAGCATCATCAGCATGCCGACAGCCTTCCCGATTTCGCGGTTGGACAGCAGCCCGCGCCGCAGGGTCGCCACATCCTCGCCCTGTGCGACGGCGTTGATCGCGACGCTGGCGAACGATGCCAGCACGATGGCCTGGCCGGCGGCCTCGGTGTCGAACACGCCTGCTTTGTCGCTGAACAGATTCAGCGCGCCGGTCTTGCGCTTATTGACCAGAATGCGAAACCCCATCGCCCCGCGAACGGGGGTCTCGGCGACCAGCCGGGCCGCCAGCTTCGGCCATTGGCTCCGCGTCGTTAGGTCCGGTTCGATCTGCGGGTTCTCTTCTTCAATCGCGTCGACGCATGGTCCGTCACCGGCCTCGCGTTCCATGTCGTCGATCCGCTGCGCGATCCGGTCGCTGGCGCCGACGGTGACGTAGTGACCCTCGCGGCGCACCAGCAGGCTGGCATGGTCGCAACCCGTGACAATCAGCGTCGCGGCGACACAGATGGCCGCGTAGACCTCGCTGGCGTCCGAACCCTGGTAGATGATCTCGGCCAGCGCGGCAAAGACGGTGCTGGGGTCTGCTACCGCAGGCAAGCCCCCGGAGCCGGTGTTCGCCTCGTCTGCCACATCGTCCATCATGCAGGTCGCTTCTGGCACAAGCCATCGGATTGGCGTTTCAGCTGGCGAACGTCAGGGTCCGCGGCGTCAAGATCCCGTAAGGAAGACAGCGGCCTACCGCGCGGTCGGTTAGGAATAGCGCATGACGGGATTGGCCGACGAGCCAAAAATCGCGCCGTCGTTTTATGACGGCTGGAAGCGGGTTTTCCTCGGCAAGCCAATGATCACCGACGACCTCCAACATGAAAAATTGTCGAATCCCGTTGCGCTCGGGGCGCTTTCGCCGGACGCTATTTCGTCGACGGCTTATGGCCCTGAGCAGATCATGGTCGAGTTGCTGCCGGCCGCCGGGATGGCGGCGTTTGTGCTACTGCTGCCGGTAATCGGCGTGATCCTGTTGATTCTGGTGCTGGTGACGGCGTCGTATCGGCAGGTCGTCATGGCCTACACCCGCGCCGGCGGTTCCTACATCGTGGCCAGGGAGAATTTCGGACCGCGGGTGGCACAGATCGCGGCCGCGGCGCTGTTGATCGACTACGTCGTCACCGTGGCGATCCAGTGTGCGGCCGGCACCGTGGCGGTCGTCTCGGCGATCCCGGTGCTGGGTCCGTACAGCCTGGAAATCACGATCGGCGCCGTGCTGATCTTCTGTTACGCGAACCTGCGCGGACTGCGCGAGGCCGGCCGAACATTCGCGGTGCCGACGTACTGGTTTATCGGCATGCTCACGCTGATGATCGTGGTCGGCCTGATCCGTGAATTCTTGGGGAATCTGCCGCAGTACGATCCGCAGCACCTCGACGGCGTAGTGCCGATACAGCATGGCAGCGGATTGGTGATGGGCGCGACCATCCTGGTGATACTTCGGTCTTTCGCCAACGGCGGCTCGTCGCTGACCGGCGTGGAGGCGATCTCCAACACCGTCAACCTGTTTCGTAAGCCGGAAGGCCCCAACGCGCGTCTGGTGCTGACCGTCATGGCCACGATTCTCGGCGTGTCGCTGGCCGGTGTGGCCTGGCTTGGCTACGCCACCCATTCCGTTCCGTATTCCGCCGGGTATCCGTCGATGCTCTCCGAGATCGGCCGGGCGGTGTTCGGCCATGGGGTGATCGGCAACGTCTTGTTCTTCCTGCTGCAGGCGGCAAGCGCGGCGATCTTGTACAACGGTGCCAATACCAGCTTCAACGGTTTTCCCGCGCTGACTCACTTCGTTGCCGAGGACCGCTTCCTGCCGCGGCCACTGATGAAGCGCGGTCATCGGCTGGTGTTTTCAAACGCCATCATCTTGTTGACTGTGTTAGCGGTGGCGCTGTTGATCGCCACGGGCGGCTCGGTTAACGCGCTGGTGCCGATGTTCGCGATGGGCGTGTTCACCGCATTCTCGATGGCCGGCTACGGCATGACCAAACACCATCTGACTCATCGCGGGCCCGGCTGGCGGTACAAGCTGGTGATCAACCTGTCGGCGGGCATCTTGTCGACGAGTGTGGTGGCCATCTTCGCGATCGCGAAGTTCACCGAGGGCGCCTGGCTGGTCGTCGTGGTCTTCCCTTTGCTGGTACTTGTCTTGATGCGGCTCAACCGGCAGT
>DAIODV010000136.1:2251-6624 GCA_036746615.1 Mycobacterium sp. | reverse complement strand
AGGCGTCCGTCTTGGAGCTGTCCCGCATCGAGCGTCCCGAGCTGACAAAGCACGATCGCCATCGGGTGCTTGTTTTTGTGGACAGCATCGACCTTGCTGAGATCGAGGCGATGCGTTACGCGCAGGGCCTGCATGCCGACGAGCTGACCGCGGTGCACTTTGTCTTGGACGCGGTTCACGCCGCGCAGTTGCAGGAGCGATGGCAAGAGTTCGGGCACGCCACCGAGTTGCGGTTGGTCGCTTGCCTGGAACGCAACGTGAGCCGGGCTGCGCAAGACCTGGTTTGTCAGGTCAAACAGGAGCATCCGGACGCCACGGTGACTGTGTTGCTGCCGCGACGAACATATTCGGCGTTACTGGGCCGGCTGCTACACGATCGCACCGCCGACCAGATCGCCGCGGTGGTCAGCCGGATCCCGGGCGCAAGCGCGCAGATCGTGGCTTACGACATCGCGTCTCGGATCGCCCAAGCCCAAGCCGACCGCGCGGCAAGCTCCAAGTCTCCCGGTCGTCGTCAGGAGCCCACCGCAGAACCCAAGGCGATCACGCCTGCCATCTGAAACGAGGCGGGCAGATAATAGTCGCGAGCTCGTCAGACTGGGTGCGGTATCGGTGAGAGCTACCTGACAAAACCCTGAGTTCATTCGACCTGGTGGACGGGCGTTTCGCGAAGGTAAGCAACGACTGGGCGGAGACGCTAATCTCACCGTCGTAACTAGTTGGCTCGTTCAAGGGGCGGGACACCGATGGCGATGACAGACGTGACAGATCTGCCTGATGAAGAGAAGCTCCCGTCGACCTTTACCGACGCGTGGAAGCGGTTCTTTCTGGGGAAGCCGCTGATCAACGAGCACCTAGAGCACGAAAGTTTGTCCAATACCGTTGCGCTAGGTGCGCTTTCGCCCGACGCGATCTCGTCCACGGTCTATGGTCCCGAGCAGATCATGGTCGAGCTGCTGCCGGCCGCCGGGCTGGCCGCGTTCGTGTTGGTGCTTCCGATCGCGGCCATCATCTTGTTGATCTTGGCGTTGGTGACGGCCTCGTATCGGCAAGTAGTCATGGCCTACACCCAGCGAGGCGGTTCATATGTGGTGGCGCGGGCCAATTTCGGCCCGCGGATTGCCCAGATCTCGTCGGCGGCGCTGCTGATCGACTATGTCGTGACCGTGGCGGTGCAGTGCGCGTCAGGCACCTTCGCCGTGGTGTCGGCGGTGCCCCGGCTGGGCCCGTATCACTTGGAAATCACGATCGCGGCATTGCTGCTGACCTCTTTTGCGAACTTGCGCGGAATGAAGGAGGCGGGCCGGATATTCGCGGTGCCTGTCTACGCTTTCATCGCGATGCTCACGGTGTTGATCGTGACCGGCGTCGTCCGGAGCATCTTGGGTGATTTACCCCAATACGATCCCGCCAACATCGCTGGTGCGGTGCCGGTTCATCAGGGCAACGGGCTGATCATGGGGGCGACGGTCCTGATTTTGCTGCGTGCATTCGCCAACGGCGGTACGTCGTTGACTGGCGTGGAGGCGATCGCCGACGCGGTCAACGTCTTTCGGCAACCGCAAGGGCCCAACGCCCGTCGGGTACTGACGCGCATGGCTTGCGTCCTAGGATTCTTGCTGGTTGGCGTCATCTACCTGGTTCACGCCACCCATGCGACACCATTTGTCGCCGAATATCCGTCGATGCTTTCCGAGGTTGGTCGTGCGGTCTTCGGCAACGGCGTCATCGGCAAGGTGATGTACGTCCTGCTGCAGACTGCCAGCGCGGCGATTTTGTTCTTTGGTGCCAATACCAGTTTCAATGGCTTTCCCGCGCTGACCAGTTTTGTCGCTGAGGACAGCTTTCTGCCCCGGCCGATGATGAAGCGTGGTCATCGGCTCGTCTTTTCCAATGCCATCATCGTGCTGACCGCGCTGGCGTTGACGCTGCTGATCGTCACCGGCGGCTCGGTCGACGCGGTAGTGCCGATGTTCGCGATGGGCGTGTTCACCGGGTTCTCGATGGCGGGCTATGGCATGACCAAACACCACCTGACTCATCGTGATCCGGGCTGGCGGCGCAAGTTGGTGATCAATCTGTCCGCGGCGATCTTGTCCACGATCGTGGTGGGGATTTTCGCGGTCGCGAAGTTCACCGAGGGCGCCTGGCTCGTGGTGGTGGTCTTCCCGATCCTGGTGTTCGGTTTGATGCGGCTCAACCGCCAGTACCGAGCCGAAACCTCGGTACTGGAGATGTCACGAACCGAGCATCCCGAGTTGGTCAAGCATGCGCGGCATCGCGTATTCGTCTTTGTGGACCACTACGACCTTGCGGTGGTCGAGGCGCTGCATTACGCGGTCGGGTTGGAACCCGACAACGTCACCGCTGTGCACTTCGTGATCGATGCGATCCACGCGTCGCGGCTACAGCAACGCTGGGAGCACTTCGAGGAGCACACTCCACTGCGGATGATCGAGTGTCCGGATCGCCATCTCAGTCGGGCCGGACAAGAGCTTGTCCTGCAAGAGATCAGCGAGCATCCCGGCACCAAGGTGACCGTGTTGTTGCCGCGGCGCACTTATGCGCCGCTGGTGGGACGGTTGTTGCACGACCGCACCGCCGACAGGATGGCTGCGGCCGTCAGCCGAATTCCGGATGCGACCGCGCAAATCCTGGCCTACGACGTCGGATCGCGCATCGCACGGGCCGCCGCAGCGCTGCGCTGACCCAACACGCTTACGAACCGCTGATCCGGGCTTCCTCCAGGTCGAAGTCGCGTTCGATAGTGCGTAGCAGCGTCGCGTTGATGACGCCGTCGCGCCGCAATGCCATCACCACGGACCGCTCGACGCCCAGCAGTTCCAGTCGCAACGCCCGGTAGCGTTCCATCTCCCGGGCTTCGTCGGAGTCGTCATCGCTCGGCGGGCGGAGCTGCAACCGGCGTACTTTTGCCTCGTACAGGGCCCGCGCGGATTTGGCTGCCTCATCGGCACTTTCGACACCGTCCTGGTTGTCCAGCCATGCCAATGCTGCGCGCGCCGCCTTAAGCCGGGCCCTGTTCTCTTCGGTTCCGAAGTCCTCAGCTCGCAGCCCGAGTCGGCGCAGCAGCCACGGCAGACTGGTGCCCTGCACTAACAGGCTTGCCACGATCACGGCAGCCGCGACCAGGATTACCAGGTCGCGGTACGGGAACGGCGAGCCGTCAGCACGCCGCAGCGGAATAGCCAACGCGGCTGCTAGCGACAAGCCGCCGCGCATGCCGGCCCACGCGACGACCGCGCGTTCCCGCCATACGGGTTCGCTACGTGGGCGTCCGAGCAGCTTCGCGGTGAGGGGTCCGATCACCATCCAGACCACCCGCAAGACGATCACCACAATGACGACAGCAGATATTGCCGCCACGAGTCGCAGCCTGGGCAGCTCGGGCACCCAGTGCACGGAACGCACAAGCTCCGCGCCGACGAGCGTGAACAGCACCGCGTTCAGCAGGAACACCAAAACGTCGAGGAACGCAAAGGCCTGCAGTCGCGCGCCCGGCGCGAAGATCGCGCTGAGATGCGAACCCACATAGACACCCGCGGTGACAGTGGCCAAGATCCCCGACAGGTGGGCGGCGTCTGCGAACACATAGGTGACATAAGGCGTCGCCAGCGAGATGGTGATCTCCAACAACGGTTGGTCGATGCGCCGGCGTATCTGCACAGCCACCCAGCCGACAGCGAGGCCGAGCGCAGCACCGCCCGCCGGGGCGGCGAGCAGCGTCACCGCGAGCGGGCCGGGATGCACCGCGCCGGCCACTGCGGCGCCCACCACGCCTGCGTAGAGCACCAAAGCGGTGCCGTCGTTGGTCAGTCCTTCGCCCTCGACGATCGTTGCGAGCCGTTCCGGCACGTCCAGCCGTTTGAACACCGACGTCGCCGCAACCGCGTCGGTGGGCGCCACCACCGCTCCGGCCACCAGGGCCACCACGAGGGGCACTGCGGCCACACCTGCCAGAACCGCGCCGACGGCAGCCGTCGTCGTTATCACCAGTCCCACTGACAGCAGACCGATCGGCCGGGCATTGGCGCGAAGGTCGTCGGGTGCAATGAAATACGCGGCGTAATAAATCAGCGGTGGCAGAAATGCGTAGAACACGACATGCGGGGACAGCACCGGCACGCTGACCCCGGGTATCAAACTGAGCGCCGCTCCGACACCGACCAGCAAGACCGGATACGGAACGCCGATCCGCTCAGCCACCCAGACGGCCGCCACGGCCGCCAACGGTCCGCACAGCAGCAGGATCCCGAAGCCCGCCGGATTCACTACTGCACCTCCCGTCTCGAACTCAGCCTAATGGCCCCGTGCACGTAGGCTCGTCCGAGCGGTAGATGACGACGGTCCTGGGG
>DAIODV010000136.1:0-2241 GCA_036746615.1 Mycobacterium sp. | reverse complement strand
CTGGGGGAGGGATGAGCAGCGCTGACGACGGCGGGATCGCCACAGGTAACGCACGCTGGCTCACCCCCGGTGTCGGTGCGGTCGGAGCGGCGAGCTTCTTCTCTGACGCCGGCCATGAGGTGACAACGTCGGTACTACCGGCCTTCCTCACCGGCACGCTGGGGGCCTCCGCAGCAGCTCTGGGTGTGATTGACGGGATCAGTGATGCTCTGATCGGCGCGATGAAGCTCATCGCCGGCCCATTGGCGAACGAGCAACACCGAAGGGCGCGCACCGCGTCGGGCGGCTACCTCGGTACCGCGGTGGCGACCGGAGCCATCGGTGCGGCGGTGACCATATGGCAAGTCGGTGCGCTGCGAGCGATCGCCTGGCTGTCTCGAGGCCTACGATCTCCGGCCCGTGATGCACTACTGGCTTCTCTGAGCCCAACGTCGGCGCACGGTAGGGCGTTCGGGTTCGAGAGGGCGGGCGATAACCTTGGCGCGGTTGCGGGTCCGCTGCTGGCGGCCGGCTTGGTCGCCTGGGTCGGTATCCGGCCTGCTCTGTATCTGGCCGCGATTCCCGGCCTGCTTGCGGCGGTCGCGATCATCGTCGCCGCGCGCGAATCCCGGCATACATTGCGTCCAGAACAGGGGTTGTCGGCACGCCGGCTCGACCTGGGGGCGTTGCGGGATGCCGGGATGCTCCGCGCGCTGGTCCCAGTGCTGTTGTTCGAGTTCGGCAACGTCGCCACGACGTTGCTGATCCTGCGCGCCACCCAACTGCTCACGTCCCCGCAGCGATCGGTCGCCGCGGCGACGACCTTGGCGATCCTGATCTATGCGGGCCACAACGTCGTCGCTACGTTCGCGTCGTTGTTAGCGGGACGGTGGTTCGACCACGCGGGACCGCGGGTGGTGTTCGCGACTGGCGCTGCCATATATGTGATCGCATACTGCACCTTCGCTTTTGGTCCGCACAGTGCCGTCGTCATTGCCCTTGCATTTGCGGCTGCCGGAGCAGGCATCGGATTTGCCGAACCCACGGAATCGGCGGTCGTCGCGCAATTGCTGCCGGATCGGCTGCGCGGCAGCGGATTTGGGGTTCTGGGAGCAGTACAGTCCACCGGTGACCTAGTGGCCACTGTCGTCGCCGGATTGCTGTACACGCTGGCTTCGCCTGCAGTGGCGTTCGGCTATGCGGCCGCTTGGATGATCGCGGCGGCTACCGCCTCTGGCGCCCTGCGTCGCCGGTAAACCATCAGTGGATCACCAGCGGAAGCGTTGTTTCTGCTCCGTGACCTCATCGACCGTCATCAGCCCGGAGTCGGCCAGCTTGGCGAGTAGCGATTGCGCACGGGTGGCCAACTCGGCCAGCTCCGCCGCAATTTGGGCTACCGGCTCGCCAGCTTGTTGCGGCGCCGGCTTCGGGGTGTGACGCGTCGTCATCCTGGTGCGCTCGCCGCGTCCCAGCGAAGCACTGCTGCCGACCGCGCCGCCGGCCGCCCCGGCGAGGCCCATGTTGCTGAACAGGTTGCCGGAACCGGCCGTCGCCATCTCGGGGACGGCCTCGGTTGCAGTGATCGGCAGCGTGTAGGCGACCGGACGGATCTCGGGTGCCGCCACCGTCCAACCCGACGGCACCGACAACCTGCCGACCGCATTCGCCTGGCCGAGACCGGCTGACACCGAACTTTCCACCGCGTTCGATGGTGCGCCGACGTAGCCCTGGCCGTTGAAGAACCAATTCGGCAGATCCGCCGCGCCCGGACCATAGCCGGTGTAGGGCCCCTTGTGCTGAGCGTAATCGCGGTCGGCGTTGATCTGAAAGCCGCGCAGGTTCATCCCCACCCCGGTGAATGCTGACGAGATACTCGTCGCCGATGCTCCGACAGAAGTAGTGGCTATGGGGATCGCCGCGGCCGTCACAGGGAGCGTGATCAAGTTCAGCAGATCACCCAAACCCGCTGACGGGACGGCGGCCGGTGCCGATGCGAGCCCCGAAAGTGCTTGGGGGAGTGCGTTGATCAGCTGCGGTCCATTCGAAAGGATCGACTGCCCGGCCGCGGCGGCTTGGCCGGCTATCCCGGACGGGTTGGTGGTCGGTGGTGGTGCGGTGAATGGCGTCAACGTCGACGCCGCCGCCGCCGAGCCGGCATAGGAGTACATCGCTGCGGCGTCCTGGGCCCACATCTCGGCGTAGTCGGCTGCGGTAGCCGCGATCGCCATCGTGTTCTGCCCGAAGATGTTGGTCGCGATCAAT
>DAIODV010000135.1:0-9102 GCA_036746615.1 Mycobacterium sp. | reverse complement strand
CAGCTCCTCAGGATCAAACGGCTTCGTGAGATACGCGTCGACGCCCAGCTCGCGCCCCCGCGCCAAGTCGTTCTCCTGAGCGCACGCAGACACCATCACGATCGGCAGCCCCCGCGTAGCGCCCCCCGCCGCTACCAGCCGCGCAACCAGCTCGTCCAGCTCACCGGCGGCCGCGTCGGCTTGGCGTTGCAACTCGCTCATCGGTACCGGTGAATGCATGCTCCGCAGCAGCGTGGCCAACCCCGCGGGGGTAAAGCCGGACGGTGGATGAACCAGCACCGCGCGGCGCGGACTCCACCCGACCTGAACGGCCCCGTCGGGGCGCAGAAGCACCGGCAAAGCTGGGTCCAGTGCATACAACGACGCCGTCGACTGCGCCATCCAGGCACTGTGCCACGGCAACGCGCGGCGACGAGCTCAGCTATCCACAGAGCCGTCGGGGCCAGCCTCGTTGCCCCGCTCAAACTCGGCGATCGCCTCGTCGATTCCGCTGGTGTCGCCGCCGATGACCCTGTCGATGAACGCCGCCGGGTCGTCGAGGTCCTCGATGTTGGGCAGCAGATCGGGGTGCTGCCACACGCCGTCGCGGGCGTCGACGCCGGCGGCCTGGGTCAGCCGGTCCCACAGCGCGGCGGCCTCGCGCAGCTTGCGTGGCCGCAACTCGAGCCCGACGAGCGTGGCGAAGGTCTGCTCGGCCGGGCCGCCGGTGGCCCGCCGTCGGCGCAGCGTCTCACCGAGAGCGGCCGCGCCGGGGATGCGCTCGCCGAGCGCGGCGTTCACGACCGTCTGCACCCAGCCCTCGATCAGCGCCAGTAATGTCTCGAGGCGTTCCAGCGCTTGGGTCTGCTCCGGCGTGGCCTTGGGCTCGAAAACCCCCTGGGTCAACAGCTGTTCCATCGCGGCGGGGTCATTCAGCGAGGCCGGATCGAAGCCGCGGGCAAGCTCCTCGATGCCCTGCATGTCGATCTTCATGCCCTTGGCGTAGGCCTCAACGGCGCCGAGCAGCTGGCTGGCCAGCCACGGCACATGACTGAACAGCCGGTGATGGGCGGCTTCGCGAGCTGCGAGGAAGGTGACGATCTCGCTGCGCGACTGCTCGAGCCCGGCGGCAAAAGATTCGATGGCATCCGGCAGCAGCGCGGCGATTCCCTTGGGCCCCAACGGTAAGCCGATCTCGGTCGACGTCAGGACTTCGCGAGACAACCGCGCCAGCGCCTGGCCAAGTTGCGAGCCGAATGCCATGCCGCCCATCTGCGACATCATCGACAGCAGCGGACCGGCCATGTTCTTGGCCTCTTCGGGCAGCGAATCGGCCCACACCGTCGCGATCTGCTGCGCCATCGGATCGCATAGCCGCTTCCAAATCTCCAGCGTGTTGTCGACCCAGTCGGTGGGGGTCCAGGCGACGGCCTTGCTGGTGCCCGCCGGCAGCGCCGTCACCCCGTCGAGCCAGGTTTCGGCGAGGTGGACGGCGTCGCTGATCGCCTGGGTGGTGGCGGCCGGGATCGGCGCCACGAACCCGATCGAACTCGACGCCAGCTGCCGGGCCAGCTCGTAGTTCACCGGCCCGGAGGCTTGGCCCATCGTCGAGCCCGCGCCGCTGAACATCTGCCCGAGGCGGGTGAAGATCTGACCCAGATCGGCCATGTCGAATTGACCGCCGAGGCCGCCGAGGCCAAACGGGTCCGCAGATCCCGATCCCGACTCGGGGTTGTCTTCCTGGCGCTTGTCGCGGTCCGGGTCGTCGGGGCCGGAGAAGCCGAAAGGCAGGTCAGCCATGTCCTCAACGGTACCCACCGGGGCCCGACGACGCGCGATCCGCCGTCACGCTTACAGTGAACCGGCTTCGGATTGCCGCTGACCAGTCCGTCTAGTGTTAGCCGGGTGAACAGGCGGATTCTGACGCTGATGGTGGCGCTGGTGCCGATAGTGGTCTTCGGTGTGCTGCTGGCGGTGGTGACGGTGCCTTTTGTGTCACTTGGCCCCGGCCCCGCGTTCGACACGCTTGGCGAGATCGACGGCAAGCAGGTCGTCGACATCAAAGGCACCAAGACGCATCCGACGTCGGGCCACCTGGACATGACGACGGTGTCTCAGCGCGACGAACTGAGCCTGGCCGAGGCGCTGACACTGTGGCTTTCCGGACAGGAACAGTTGATGCCGCGCGATCTGATCTACCCGCCGGGCAAATCGCGGGAGGAAATCGACAAGGACAACGACGCCGATTTCAAGCAGTCGGAACACAACGCCGAGTTCGCGGCCCTGGGCTATCTGAAGTACCCGCAGGCCATCACCGTCGTGGCGGTCAGTGATCCCGGGCCGTCGGTCGGCAAGCTGCAGGCGGGTGACGCCGTGAAGGCGCTGAACGGCACGCCGGTCGCCGACGTCGAGCAATTCACGTCACTGCTGAAGCACACCAAACCCGGCCAGTCGGTCACCATCGACTTCCGCCGGAAGAATGCGCCCGACGGCGTCGCTCATATCACGCTGGGCAGCCACAAGGGTCGCGATTACGGGTTCGCGGGTGTCTCGGTGATGGATGCGCCGTGGGCGCCGTTCCAGGTGGACTTCAACCTCGCCAACGTGGGGGGACCGTCGGCGGGCTTGATGTTCAGCCTGGCCGTCGTCGACAAACTCACCACCGGCAACCTCGCCGGCTCGAAGTTCGTCGCGGGTACCGGCACGATCACGGCCGACGGCACCGTGGGACGTATCGGCGGCATCGTGCACAAGATGACTGCCGCCCGGGCCGCGGGCGCGACCGTGTTTTTAGTGCCGGCCGAAAACTGCTACGAGGCAACCTCCGGAAAGCTGTCCGGCCTGCAATTGGTGAAGGTTTCCAAGCTCGACGGTGCAGTCGATGCGCTGCATGCCGTGACCTCCGGCGGCCAACCGCCGACCTGCTAACTGATGCGTACAGTTGTGATACGTCCGACGGCAACTGTCGACAGAAAGCAGGGAGCGTAGCTAGTGGGGATGCGGCCCGCGGCCAGAATGCCGAAGCTGACTCGGCGCAGCCGGATTCTCATCACGATCGCGCTGGCCGTGATCTTGTTGCTGCTGATCGGTCCGCGCTTGATCGACGGCTACGTCGACTGGCTCTGGTTCGGCGAGCTGGGCTACCGAGCGGTGTTCACCACGGTGCTGGTGACAAGACTGGTGTTGTTCCTGGTGGTCGGGCTGCTGGTCGGCGGCATTGTGTTCGGCGGCCTGGCACTGGCCTACCGCACGCGCCCGGTATTCGTCCCGAGCAACGGCAATGATCCGGTAGCCCGCTACCGCAGCGTGGTGATGTCGAGGCTGCGGGTGATCGGAACCGGGATCCCGGTGGCGATTGGCGTGCTCGCCGGCGTGGTGGCGCAAACCTATTGGGTTCGCATTCAGCTGTTCTTGCACGGCGGCGACTTCGGCATCGCAGATCCGCAGTTCGGCAAGGACCTCGGCTTTTACGCTTTCGACCTGCCGTTCTATCGCCTTGTCCTCAGTTTCTTGTTCGTGGCGCTGTTCTTGGCGTTCGTGGCGAATCTGCTGGCGCACTACGTGTTCGGCGGCATCCGGCTTTCCGGGCGCACCGGTGCGCTGAGCCGCTCGGCGCGCATCCAGTTGATCAGCCTGGTCGGTAGCCTGGTGCTGCTCAAAGCGATTGCCTACTGGCTGGACCGCTACGAGCTGCTGTCCCACACTCGCGGCGGAAAGCCGTTCACTGGGGCCGGGTACACCGATATCAATGCGGTCTTGCCCGCCAAGATGATTCTGCTGGCGATCGCGTTGATCTGCGCGGTCGCGGTCTTCTCGGCGATCGTCTTGCGGGACTTACGAATTCCGGCGATTGGACTGGTGCTGCTGCTGCTGTCGTCGATGATCGTCGGTGCCGGCTGGCCACTGATCGTCGAGCAGATCAGCGTCAAACCCAACGCCGCACAGAAGGAACGCGAGTACATCAGCCGAAGCATCAAAGCGACCCGGCAGGCCTACGGGCTCACCAATGACGTTGTGAGCTACCGCGATTACAGCGGCGACTCGCGGGCAACCGCCGAACAGGTCGCATCCGATCGTGCGACCACCTCCAACATCCGGCTGCTTGACCCGACGATCGTCAGTCCGGCGTTCACTCAGTTCCAGCAGGGCAAGAACTTCTACTTCTTCCCCGACCAGTTATCCATCGACCGTTACCACGACCACGACGGCAAGTTGCGCGACTACGTGGTGGCGGCCCGCGAACTCAACCCCGACCGGCTGATCGACAACCAGCGGGACTGGATCAACCGGCACACCGTCTACACCCACGGCAACGGCTTCATCGCCTCGCCGGCCAACACCGTGCGCGGTATCGCCAACGACCCCAACCAGAATGGCGGATATCCAGAGTTTCTGGCCAACGTCGTGGGCCCCAACGGCGGGGTGGTCTCCGACGGTCCGGCTCGGCTGGACCAGCCGCGGATATACTTCGGACCGGTCATCTCCAACACGCCCGCGGACTACGCGATCGTCGGACGCAACGGCGCCGACAGGGAATACGACTACGAGACCAACGCCGAGACCAAGAACTACACCTACACCGGAAGCGGCGGAGTGCCGATCGGCAGCTGGGTTTCCCGGAGCGTCTTCGCCGCGAAGTTCGCCGAACGAAACTTCTTGTTCTCCAGTGTGATTGGAAACAACAGCAAGATCTTGTTCAACCGCGACCCGGCGCAGCGGGTCGAGGCGGTGGCGCCGTGGTTGACGACCGACAGCAGTGTGTACCCGGCGATCGTCAACAAGCGGCTGGTGTGGATCATCGACGCCTACACCACCTTGGACAATTACCCGTATTCCGAGCTGACCTCGTTGTCGTCGGCCACCGCCGATTCCACCGAAGTCGCGTTCAACCGACTGGTCCCCGACAAGCAGGTGTCCTACATCCGCAACTCGGTCAAGGCCACCGTCGATGCTTACGACGGGACCGTCACGCTTTATCAGCAGGACGAGCGCGACCCGGTGCTCAAGGCCTGGATGAAAGTCTTCCCCGGCACCGTCAAGCCAAAGAGCGATATCACGCCCGAATTGGCTGCCCATCTGCGCTATCCCGAGGACCTGTTCAAAGTGCAGCGGATGCTGTTGGCCAAATACCACGTCAACGACCCTGTGACGTTCTTCTCTACGTCAGACTTCTGGGACGTCCCACTCGACCCGAACCCGACCGCGAGCAGCTATCAGCCGCCGTACTACATCGTCGCGAAAAACATTGCCAAGGAAGACAATTCGGCGTCTTATCAGCTGATCAGCGCAATGAACAGGTTCAAGCGTGACTACCTGGCCGCCTACATCAGTGCCAGCTCCGACCCGGCGACATACGGCAAGATCACCGTGCTGACCATCCCCGGCCAAGTCAACGGGCCCAAACTGGCCAATAACGCGATCACCACCGACCCGGCCGTGTCGCAGGACCTCGGGGTCATCGGGCGTGACAACCAAAACCGAATCAAGTGGGGCAATTTGCTCACGCTGCCGGTCGCCCAGGGCGGGTTGATGTATGTCGAACCCGTTTACGCCTCACCCGGTGCCAGCGACGCCGCCTCGTCGTACCCCCGATTGATCCGGGTGGCGATGATGTACAACGACAAAATCGGATATGGCCCTACGGTCAGCGACGCGCTGACGGGGCTGTTCGGGCCGGGCGCGGGCGCGACCGCGGCCGGGATCGCACCGACCGAGCCGGGCGCACCCGCGAACCCGCCGCCGAGCGCGGCCCCGCAGGCCGATGGTTCGGCCCCACCGCCGGCGGCTGCTGCCGTCCCGCCCGCACCGAACGGGGCCGTCACCCTGTCTCCGGCAAAGGCCGCCGCGCTCAAGGATGTTGAGTCGGCACTTGGCGCAGCACGCGACGCGCAGAAGAGCGGCGACTTCGCCGCCTATGGCGCGGCGCTGCAGCGGCTCAATGACGCGATTACCAAGTACGACAACGCCAAGTAGCTCAGCCGCGCGACGCGGTGCGGAACCGCTCCCGATAAGCCTTCGGTGAGACGCCGAGGTGGTCGACGAAGACTCGGCGGAGGCTTTCGGGACTGCCGAACCCCGCCAATCGTGCGGTGTCGGCGACGGTTCGGCCGTCGTCGAGCGCGGCGCGGGCTGCATCGATGCGCACCATTTCGACGTAGCGCGCCGGCGTGGTCCCAAGTTCGGACTGAAATAGCCGAGTCAGCTGTCGCGTACTCAAAGAAGCCCGCGCCGCAAGACTTTTCACGCTGTGGTCACCCGCTGGGTCAGCCGCGACCGCATCGGTAGCCTTGCGCAGTGGAGACTGCGGCGGCGGGTCGGCCTCGACCAACGCGGAAAATTGCGACTGGCCACCCGCGCGCTTGAGGTAGACAACCAACCACCGGGCCACGTCGCGGACTAGCTCGGTGCCATGATCCATTTCGACCAGCGCCAGCGCGAGGTCGATGCCTGACGACACTCCGGCGGAGGTGAAGACGTCGCCGTCGCGGACGAAAATCGCGTCTGGCTCGACGGTAATCTCCGGAAAAGCTCGGGCGAACAGCCGCGTGTCATGCCAATGGGTGGTGGCGCGCCGCCCGTTGAGGAGCCCGGCCTGGGCCAGCACAAACGAACCAGTGCAGATCGAGGCCAGACGCCGGGTGCGGCCCGCAATTGTCTGGATCGCCTCGACGAGCTCGGGATCGATCGCGCGCCGCGGCAAGTTGTCGCTGCCGCCGACCAGGACTGTGTCGGCAGACTCAATCGATGCGATGGCATCGGTGACGCCCAGCCGCGTGCCGATCGAGGTTGTGACGTCGCGACCATCCACCGACGCGATCTTGAGCTGATAGTCGGCGCCGAAGCGGTTGGCTTCGGCGAAGACCTCACCCGCTCCAGCGACGTCCAACATCGTCACGTCGTCGAAGACGACGATCACCATGACCCGCGCGCCGGCTTCAGCCACGGGCTCATTGTGTCGCAGTCCGTGGGATAGACGGCTGAAATACCACCGGTGCGATGGGCCGGCGGCACCGCAAACTGGGCTAGTCCAAAAAGGAGGAGCGATCATGACGATTCAGTCGCTAGAAACCATTGCCGGCATTGTCATACCCGACACCGCGCTCGTTCGCGAGGCGACCGAGTTCATTCGCCGCGCCGAAGACGACGTGCTCTTCCACCATTCCCGACGTGTGTTCCTGTTCGGCATGTTGCATGGGCGCCGCCTTGGGCTGCAGCCAGATCCCGAACTGCTTTACGTGGGGGCGATGTTTCACGACCTTGGCCTCACCGCGCGCTACGGCACTTCGACTCAGCGCTTCGAGATGGACGGTGCCGACGCCGCCCGGGATTTCCTGCTCGCGCATGGCGTCGAACAATCCGACGCCGAGAAGGTGTGGCTCGGTATCGCTCTGCACACCACCCCGCAAGTGCCCGCGCGCCTAGATCCCGAAATCGCCTTGGTGACAGCCGGTGTCGAGACCGACGTGGTCGGCATCGGGCACGATGACCTTGCCGTGGAAGCCCTTGCTGCGGTCACCGCCGCCCACCCGCGCCCGGATTTCAAGCAGCGCATCCTGGCGGCTTTCAACGATGGCATGAAGCACCGGCCACACAGCACCTTCGGCACGATGAACGCTGATGTACTGGCACACTTCGATCCCGCTTTCGTCCGCGAAAACATGGTCGACCTCATTCTCGACAGCAGCTGGCCCGAATAGCGGAAAGGAGCAGACAAATGGATATCCACGAGGCGCTGTACACCACCAGGATGATGCGGCGGTTACGGCCGGATCCGATCCCGCTAGACGTCCAGGCCCGCATTCTCGATGCGGCCGTTCGCGCACCCAACGGCGGTAACACCCAGCGGTGGCACTTTGTGGCCGTTGACGATCCAGAACTCATCCACGAGTTCGCTCAACTGTTCCGCCAAGCCCGCGCCCTCGAATACGAGAAGTTCAGGACGGGGACGGGACCGATGGTAGCGACGGCCCCCGGTGCAGACCCGTCCGCTCACGCCGAAACAATGCGCCGAATCAAAGGCTCGGGGAACTACCTCGCTGACCATTTCGAAGAAGTCCCCTTGCTGCTTTTCGTCTACTCCATCGACGACCTCGGCGGCGCCAACATCTACCCAGCGATCTGGAGCATCTTGCTGGCCGCCCGTGCAGAGGGAGTCGGTGGCGTCATGACGATGGTGCTGCGTAATTTCGAGGACCGGGTGAATGGGTTGCTGGGCGTGCCCGTTGAGCAAGGCTGGAAGATGTCGGCCATGCTCACCCTCGGCTACCCGCTGGGTAAATGGGGCGTCGCGGCCAATCGACATCCCGTGCATGAGGTTTCATCGCGCAACCACTGGGACGCATTCTTTGGGGTCGAAGTGCCGCAGCCGCTGTGGCCGCCGCACGACAGTACAACGACCGAGCTGGCCGAGGCAGGATGAATTGCAGGGCACGGGCTTTGCGAGGAAGGTGGTTCCAATGACCGGGCCGAGAGAAATTGGGGTCACCGTCGTACAGCCGGGGGAGGGCGAGTATGTGGCGCTCCCGGGATTTGGGGCGGTGTTCAAGTTGTCCAGCCGCACCAACGGTGGCGAGGTGTCGATCGTTGAGCACCCGTTCGAGGTGGGCTTGCTCACTGCGGCCCACCGGCACACCCGCGAGGACGAGCATTCGATCGTGATGGCGGGCGAGATCGGTTTCCGCTCGGACGACAGTGAAGTTGTCCTCGGACCCGGCGGCTACATCACCAAACCCCGTGGGCAGATGCACGCCATGTGGAACGCCGGCAGCGAACCCGGCCGCATCATCGAGATCATCACTCCGGGAGGGTTCGAGAACTACTTCCGGGAGTTGGGTGAGCTACTCGTCGAGCACGCGAACGACCCGCTGGGCAAGGTCCTGCACGAGCTGCCGGAGTTCGGGGAGCTGGCAGACAAATACGGGCTGACTTACGGCACGCCCGACTGGATGGACGACATCAGGCAGCGCTACGGGCTTAGCCCACCCTCGCACTGATCGAGGGCCGTCGGACCTGGTGAGAGCGCGATTTGGTGGCCCCGCGGCCGCTGAAGTAACCTGGTATTTACCCGTCGCGGGGTGGAGCAGCTCGGTAGCTCGCTGGGCTCATAACCCAGAGGTCGCAGGT
>DAIODV010000134.1:0-9178 GCA_036746615.1 Mycobacterium sp. | reverse complement strand
ACCAAAAGCGCTGGTGCGCAACCAGGTTGCGCCGTCCTTCTCGTAGATGTTGCCGTTCTCGCGAAGCCGGGCGATCGCCTGTTCGACGCGACCGCTGCTGTGCATCGACTCTTCGTGCGTGTAGACGTCGAAGTCGGTGCCGAACTCGTGCAGTGACGACTTGATATGCGCGAACATCAAATCGACGCCGAACTTGCGGAACGTCTCGTGCTGGGTGGCCTCCGGCTGGCTCAGCGCATCGGGCGCCTGCTGCAGGATTTGCGTGGCGATGTCGGCGATGTAGCTGCCGGCGTAGCCGTCTTCCGGCGTGGGTTCGCCCTTGGCTGCGGCGATCAGTGAATTGGTGAACCGGTCGATCTGTGCGCCGTGGTCGTTGAAGTAGTACTCGCGTACCACGTCGGCGCCCTGCGTGGACAGCAAGCGGCCCAGGGCGTCGCCGACGGCGGCCCAACGGGTGCCGCCGATGTGGATCGGTCCGGTCGGGTTGGCAGAGACGAACTCCAGGTTGACCTTGTGTACGGCCTGGGCCTCGGAGTTGCCGTAGGTGTCGCCGGCGTCGATGACGTTATTGACGATGACGCCCTGCGCCGACGCGTCCAGGCGCAGGTTGATGAAGCCGGGCCCGGCCACCTCCGCCGAGGCGATGCCGTCGGCCTGGGCCAGCGCTTCGGCCAGCCATCCGGCCAGCTCGCGCGGATTGACGCCCACCTTCTTCCCAAGTTGAAGCGCGAGGTTGCTGGCATAGTCGCCGTGCTCGGGGTTGCGCGGCCGCTCGACGGTGACCACCGGCGGCAGCGCGGCGGTGTCGAGGGCATGCTCGCTCAGCACCGCGGTTGCGGTGACCGTGAGCAGCTCGGCCAGGTCGGCGGGGTTCACGCAGGCCATCCTATTGGCTGAGGTCCCCCGGCCTCGAATCCATTCCGATGCTCGGCCGGCTGCCGTCATGCGTTAGTCTGTCGTGGCCCGTTGGCGCAGCATTCTCGCGTGCGCCCCCGTAGCTCAGGGGATAGAGCGTCTGCCTCCGGAGCAGAAGGCCGCAGGTTCGAATCCTGCCGGGGGCACAGCTATTACCGCAGGTCGGAAGAGGTTTTTCTGAGCCTCACCCAAATTTTGTGTTTGCCACCCAAAGTGAGCGCTTTCTAGACATCTCCGCACCTGAGAACACATCGGGCCTGGTGTTTCGACTGCTGCGAGTGGGACAATCCAGATTCGACGCGGTCCGTCGTCGGCCCTGCCACCCCGAAGGGGCCAACAACTTCACCAGGATGAATCGTGAAAGCAACGCTAGTAGCAGCGACCGTCGTGGGCATCTGGTTAGCGCCGACCGCACACGCCGACCCTCAAGACCAAGCTTTGCTGTCGTTCTTAGCGGCGAACAACGTAGCGGTCGACCCGACGACGGCGATCAATGCAGCACACGTCGCGTGCGCCCAAATAACCAACGGCCAAACTCCTGTCGTGGTTAATTCGGTGGTGGCTCGAGAGTTCCCCACACTCAATGGGAACGAATACTGGATCTCCGCCGCAGCGCGGAAGGCGTACTGCCCCTAACTAGTACGCCTGGACCAAAAGCGTTGATAGGCACTACTTCTCGGCGATGCGCAGTAACACGTCAGCGACCGCAGACGGGCGTGAAAGAAGCGGTGAATGACTGCTGGGCATCTCCACGATATTGGCGCCAATGTCGCGGGCATGCCGCCGCTGCCACGCAGGGTTGATCAGTCGGTCCTCAGCGCAAACCACGTACGTGCTGCTGACAGAGGGAAGTTCGGCAAGCGAGGAAGGCATGGTCCACGGGTAAGCGGACTGCGGTCGCAGACGATCGAACGCGAAAGCGAGGGTGTCCTCGTCGCAATCGTCATAAAGCAGCTCACGGGCCACGTCGCGATCCACCCATACCGTTCGCAACTCGGCGTCAGGCTCACCGAGCCCTTTGTCCCAGTCCGGGTTGACCATGTCGGGTTCTTTCGCAAACTGATCGACCAGGCTGCGTCCGACGTCAGGAACGACGGCGCATAGGTAGACCACGTGGCGCACCCTTCGCCGAGCCGCGACCAGTGCACCGGTCGCCCCACCCAACGAATGAGCCACAACCACAACATCGTCGTCGCACCCAGCAAGGGCAGCACAAACCACATCGGCATACGGATCAAACGTCGTCGCCGAGCCGTCATCACACGGCAAGTCCGGCGCGACCACTGTGTGCCCAGCCCGCTGCAGCCGCGGAGTTAGCATCTCCCAGCACCACGCGCCGTGCCATGCGCCGTGCACCAGGGCGAACGTCGCCATCCGGCAAGAGTAGGGATCGAACGGGCGACTTTCGGCGGGATTGGTGAACCTTTGGAAGTGCGCAAGCGTGCCTACCGTATGACCGCGCGGTCGACCGCGCTGCCACCGCGGAGGGTCGCATGATCAACGACGTGCGTGGCGGAGCCTGGCTGCGCGGGGTCCGCAAGACTTACGGTGAAGGCGCCGCTGCCGTACACGCATTGCGGAAGGTCGATCTCGACATTCCCGCGGGCAAATTGGTAGCGATACTGGGTCCAAGCGGCTCGGGCAAGACCACGCTGCTCAACGTTATCGGCGGCATCGAATCGGCCGATCGCGGAGCAATCGTCGTCGCCGGGCAAGACATCTCCGGCCGCCGAACGCGGGAGCTAGGCGCTTTCCGCCGCGCACACGTCGGGTTTGTCTTCCAGTTCTTCAATCTGATTCCCACCCTCACCGCATACGAGAACGTGCTGGCAGTGATTGAGCTGACGGGCCGAGGGGACCGTGTCCGCGTTCCGGATCTGCTTGCCGCAGTCGGCCTGTCGGATCGCGCCACTCATTTCCCGGCACAGCTCTCAGGCGGAGAACAGCAGCGGGTTGCGATCGCCCGGGCGCTGGCCACCGACCCCGATCTACTGCTGGCCGATGAACCAGCCGGTGCGCTGGACGTCGCAACGGGCCGGCAGGTTCTTGAGTTGTTGCAGCAAACTAGCCGCGGCGGGCGCAGCGTGATCATGGTGACTCACAACGAAGCTGCTGCCGAGATCGCCGACCAGGTCATGCGGTTGCACGACGGCGCCATCGTGTCGGTGGAATCCAACGCCGCGCCGGCCGACGCCACAACTATCAGTTGGTGAGCAGCGTGATCGTTCGCACGTTGCACAAGAAGGCATTTCGCGATCTGCGCCGACGCCTGCCACAGGCCGTTGCGATTGGCGCGACGGTGATGCTAGGAGTGTTGCTGTTCATCGCCAGTTACGATTCTTTCCGAAACGTCCAGGCGTCCTACGACCGCACCTATGTCAGAACACATTTCGCCGATCTCACCGTGACCAGCAGTACGCCGGACACCTTCGCAATGGCGATCCGAAGCAGCCCCGGCGTCCGCCGCGTGGTGACCCGCACGCAAGCCGACCTGCCCATGATGGTCGATGGCACCAAACTCGTCGGGCGGGTCGTCGGACTGCCCTCGCCGAGCGGCGGAATCAACGACATCGACCTCATCGACGGGCGACTACCCGAGCACGACGATCAGGTGCTCGTCGAGCGTCATACCGCCAACACGTTCGGCTTGGCCGCGGGCCAACGTGTGCAGGTGTTCGACGGCACAAAATGGCGCGAGGTGACGGTGTCGGGCATTGCGCGATCGCCGGAGTATCTCTGGCCGGCGCGTAACCGCCAAGATATTCTCGGCGATCCCCACGCATTCGCTGTGCTATTCGCGGCTGAGCCGCTCGCACGAGCATTGTCGGCACGCACGACGCCGAATCAGACGTTGATCGAGATGGCAGACGACGCAACCACTCTCGACCGTAACCTGGTAGTCGGCATGCTCCGGTCGGCCGGCGCGGTGGATATCGAAGACCGCGGCGATCAACCCTCGGATGGGGCGCTGCGGGAAAACTTCAACGGCTTCTCGGTTATGGCGATCGGATTTCCGCTGATGTTTCTGTCGGCTGCGGCCATCGCCGGGTACGTCTTGATCACCCGTCTGGTTTATACGGAACGACCGGTGATCGGCACTCTGCTTGCCCTAGGCGCACATCAGGGTGCGGTCGTTAGGCATTACGTGTGGCATGGCGCGCTGATCGGCGCGGTGGCTGGCGTAGCCGGGGTTCTTGCCGGGTGGGCGGCCACTTCGGCTTACACCACGCTCTACGCCTCGTTGCTGGGACTCCCGGACACCGTGATCGAGCACCGAGTCCCCACCGCCATCATCGGTTTGGTGCTCGGACTGGCCACCGGATTAGTCGCGGGTCTCGCACCGGCGATCGGTGCCGCGCGAACCGAACCCGCCAGGGCAATGCGAGGCGACGACCCGCACCCGCTACGGATCGGTCTGCTGACCCGGCTGTCGGCGCGATGGGCACTGCTGCCCGTAGCGGTACGGATGGCGCTGCGGTCTCTGACCCGAAGCCGACGCCGCACCGTCGCGACCATGGTCGGTGGCGTGCTGGCGCTCGTCCTGATCCTCGCCTCGGCGGGCATGCTAACCAGCGTGCGGGCGATGCTCGACGTTCAGTTCAGTCGCGTCCAGCGTCAGGACGCCACAGTTATGACCGCGCCGAGTCCCAATGATGTTGGCGCGCAACTTCTATCGCTGCCTGGCGTGGCCATCGTCGAACCGGCCACCATCGCGCGTGTCAGCGTAGCCGCCAACGGACGCACCTACTCGACGTCGCTCACGGGCCTAGAACCTGCCACGGTCATGCACGGATTTCGTACCCCTGCGGGCAACGCGCGGACTCTGCCACCGGACGGGGTCGTCGCCGGCGTCGCGCTTGCGAAGAAACTCAGCGTGCGAGTCGGCGACGACATAACTGTCGTGCCGGCAACGGGAGCCGCCCGACAGGTTCGCTTGGCCGGGTTGGTGGATGAACCCTTAGGGACGGCACTGTACGCGACAAACTCGGTGGCGCGATCGATCACCAACGCGGGACCCGACGGCTATTTGCTGCGCTTCGACCCGGGCGTCGACCGCAATCGGGTGCGTGCGGCTGTCACCGGACTCGCCGGTGTCGTCGCCTACACCGACGCCCACGCGGTCCAACACCAAATCGAGAGCTACCTCGTCATCTTCTGGGCCTTCGCCGGCTCTGCGCTGGCGCTGGGCGCACTGCTCGCATTCACGGTGATCTACGTGACCATGACGGTCAACCTGGCCGAACGGACCGGCGAACTCGCGACCCTGCGCGCGGCCGGCGTGCCCGTTCGCCGGCTCACCGCCGTCGTAGCCATCGAGAACATCGCCGCGATCGTGCTCGCCCTCCCCGTCGGACTCGCCGCCGGCGTCGCCGCCGGATGGCTGTTCCTGCGCTCGTACAACAACGACCTGTTCAACCTTCATTTTTCCGTCGGCCCGCTGGTGCTGATTCTTGCCACTGTGGCCGTCATCGTCACCGCAGCTGTCTCACAGTTCCCCGCTGCTCGACTCATCGAACGCATCGATGTGGCGAAAGTGGTTCGGGAGCGGGCGCAATAACCGCAATTGGATAACCGCGTTAACCAACGGAATTGGTGAACGCGAGGCATGCGCTGTCCGTGTCCCTAGTGAAGGTCAGCGTGGGGAGTATCAATGTGACCGTTCGGGAAGGGGCCAGCCTGTCGAGGCGCGATCGCTTGCGCGCCGCGCTGTCTGACTATCTGGCCTTGACGAAGCCGCAGACCATTCATCTCGTGGTGGGCGCGGTTCCCCCGATGCTCCTGGCCCAACGCGGTGTCGTCGCCCCGGTGCTGATCGTCAACACACTGATCGGCGCAATGCTGATGGCGGCGGGCGCCAACACGCTCAACTGCGTTGCCGACGCCGACATCGACAAATTGATGGAGCGCACGGCGGACAGGCCGCTGGCGCGCGGCGCGGTATCGACGCGTCACGCGCTGGTGTTCGGGTTGGTGCTCAGCGCCGGCGGGTACGTGTGGCTGTGGTGGGCTGCGAATCTGCTCACCGGTCTGCTGGCGGTGGCAACGATCGCGTTCTACGTTCTCGTATACACGCTGATAGTCAAGCGCCGCAGCGCAAATAACGTTGTTTGGGGTGGCGCTGTCAACGGCATGCCGGTGATAATCGGATGGTCGGCGGTCACAGGTGGGATCGGGTGGCAAGCCCTGGTGATGTACGCGATTGTCGTGTTCTGGACACCGCCACACAGTTGGGCTCTGGCGATGCGCCATAAGGAGGACTACCGGGCCGCGGGCGTGCCGATGCTCCCGGCGATCGCGACCGAAAGACATGTCACCAAGCAGATCCTCATCTATACGGAGTTGACCGTATTCGCGACACTTTTGCTTTCGCTGGCCACCGGCTGGCTCTACAGCGGGATTGCGGTGCTCGTCGCAGCGTGGCTTCTCGTGACGGCTCGCCAGCTCGACGCTCGAGTGCGTCGGGGCGAATCGGCCGACCCGACGCAGCTGTTTAAGCGGTCCAATACGTATCTGGCGGTGGTGTTCTGCGCGCTAGCGGTGGATTCGGCGCTGACGCTGCCGACATTGCTCGCGCAATGAGCGGGCAAGCCGTCTCCAGCGACGACGACCAGCTGATCATGGTCGACATCCATGACCACGAGATCGGCTCCCTGGCCAAGGCCGACGCACATCGGGGCAGCGGAACCCTGCACCGCGCATTCTCGCTGTTTGTGTTCAATCCTGCGGGCGCACTGCTGGTGCAGCAGCGCGCGAAAGGCAAACGCCTGTGGCCAGGTTATTGGTCCAATAGCTGCTGTTCACATCCCCGCCGTGGCGAATCGATGGACTGCGCCATCCACCGCCGCCTATGGGAGGAACTCGGCCTCCGCGCGGAGCTGGAATTCCTGTTCAAATTCCGCTACCACGCGCAGTACGACACACACGGCGCCGAGTACGAACTGTGCTCGGTTTACGCCGGTCGCAGCAGCGAACAACCGCAGCCGAATGCCGAGGAGGTAGCAGCGTGGCGCTATGTCACCCCGCAAGCACTGCAAGCCGAGATTGCCGTCGCGCCCGAGACTTTCACACCGTGGTTCAAGCTTGAATGGGCGCGTATCTCACGGGCATGTCCCTGGCTGCTCGACACGACAGGCCTCGCCGGACCGAGTGGGTGAACTAAACGTGAGCAAGCACCGTTATCCCGGTATGGACGCTTCCGAGGCGGCCCATTCCGACCGGCCCGCAACCGTGACCGTCGATCGCGACGGCATCATCCGCCAATGGGATAGCGCAGTCACCGAGTTGGTCGGTCATACAGCCGACGACGCGATAGGGCAAAGTCTCAATATTGTGATCCCGCCTATTTTCCGGCCATTGCACTGGTGGGGATTCGATCGAGCGATGAAGACTGGCGAAATGAGCGGTGGCACCCTCAAGCTCGCGGCCCTCTGCAAGGACGGTCGAATAGTCGTTGCCCACACAGCAATTGAGTTGATACCCGCCAAGGGCGGAGGTGCCGACGGCGCCGTCGTGACGTTCTTTGGTGTTGGCGGCCAGTGGGAGGGCAAGGCGTGGCAAGCCGCCCTCGCGCCGATCAACCTCGCACGTCGAATGAGCCGGCGGGTCCGGGCGACTCGCCGCTAACGTCGGCGATCAGCTAACCGCGCGAGGCGCGGGCTACCGCGTCGACGGCATGCGGGTCAAGTTCGAACAATTCCCGCAGCGCCTCGGCGTAGCTGTCGCCGCCAGGCGTGATGGCCAGTTGCTTGACCCGCACGGTCGGTGTGTGCAGCAGCTTGTCGACCACCCGCCGCACAGCACAGGCGACCTGCTTGCGCTGGGCGCTGTCGAGATCGGGCAGCCGGCGCTCCAGGCATAACAACTCCGCCTCCATGACCTCGGCTGCGTGCTGGCGAAGCGCGGTTACGGTTGGGGTCACCGCGGCCATCCGCTGGCTAGTGACGTAACCGTCAACTTCTGCGGCCACGATTTGGCGTGCAGCTTGCGTGTCGGCCGCAGCGGCTTGCGCAGAGGGGTCGCGTTGCACCCGATCCATGTCGATGACGTATACCTCGGGCAGCCTTGTCACGGCCGGTTCGACATCGCGGGGCATACCGAGGTCACAGATCACCAACGGACGGTGCTGATCGCGGTCTGCGAGCCCACGATGCAGATCAGACAACGTGATCACCGGCCGCATTGCGCCAGTACACGACACCACCACATCGGCATCGGTCAGCGCAGTCACGATGTGCTCCAGCCCGCGTACGTCGGCGTCCACGCCTTGTGCAGACAAGTTGTCGGCCAAGCGGTGGGCGTGCGAGAACGACCGGCTGACCACGCGAATGCGTTTAACGCCCGCACACGCAAAATGCTTGGCTGACAAGGCCCCCATCGAACCGGCACCCACAATTACCGCACTACGTCCGGCCAGCCCGCCTAATTGAATGTTGGCCATGCCGAGCGCGACCGACACAATCGAGCTCCCCGCGGCGTCGATCGCAGTCTCCGAGTGCACTCGTTTGCCCGCCGCCAGCGCCCGCTGTGCCAGCTCATGTAGGACATGCCCGACAGTGTGGTTGGCCTCGGCGGCCGCATAGGCGCGGCGCAATTGGCCCAGCACCTGCTGCTCGCCCACAACCGCCGAATCCAAACCACTGGCCACCGCGAACAGATGCTCGACGGCTGCTTCGGCGTAGCGCACATAGGCGTACTTCGTCAGGTCGCGCAGCGACATCCCAGAACGCTCAGAGAGCACTTGACCGATCGCCATAACTCCGCCATGGAATGCTTCGACCACCGCGTACACCTCGACGCGGTTGCAGGTTGACAAAACCATGGCTTCGGTTACCAGAGAGGACCGTAAGACCTGGTCGGCGACGTTGGCCTGATCGGACCTGCTGAAGCTGAACCGCTCGAGCACCGATATCGGCGCGCTGCTGTGCGAAATCCCGAACAGCAACACGCTCACGGTCAGATCACCAACTTCCCTTCCCTAGGACGCGCAGTACTCGCTTTCCCGACGACTTCGCCAACACCTACTCAAGACACGGTGCGGGGGCGAATTCAGTTCGATATCCAGCTATTTGCATAAGAGCCGCCACGGCGGTTTATTGGCCTTGAGTTGAATTAGCCGCCGCCGAAGGTTCTTTCAGCCATGTGGTTTGTTGGCGTCGCCAGACCTTCCAAAAGGCCAGCGCCCCAAGGTCATTGGTCAGGGCACGCTGCAGCCGCCAGGCGGTGCCGGTACCGGCCCGGTTACCTGCGGCACAAGACCCGAGAA
>DAIODV010000133.1:0-9223 GCA_036746615.1 Mycobacterium sp. | reverse complement strand
CTGCGCAAGGAAGGCCAGTCCGGCCAGGCCAAGATGACGCAGTACACCCGCTATCTGGCGATCGCGCTGGCCATCCTGCAGGCCACCAGCATCGTGGCGCTTGCCGCTAACGGCGGACTGCTGCAGGGCTGCAGCCTGGACATCATCGCCAACCAGAGCATCTTCACGTTGGTTGTGATCGTGCTGGTGATGACGGCGGGCGCGGCGCTGGTCATGTGGATGGGCGAGATGATTACCGAGCGCGGCATCGGCAACGGCATGTCGCTGCTGATTTTCGCCGGCATCGCCGCCCGCATTCCCGGTGAAGGCAAAAGCATTCTGGACAGCCGCGGCGGGCCGATCTTCGCCGCGGTCTGCGTCGCAGCGCTGATCATCGTCATCGGCGTGGTGTTCGTCGAGCAGGGCCAGCGCCGCATCCCGGTGCAGTACGCCAAGCGGATGGTGGGCCGGCGGATGTACGGCGGCACGTCGACGTATCTGCCGCTGAAGGTCAACCAGGCCGGTGTTATCCCGGTTATTTTCGCCTCCTCGCTGATCTACATCCCACGGTTGATCACGCAGCTAATCCGCAGCGGCACAGGCGGTGTCGGCAACAGCTGGTGGGACAAGTTCGTCGCCAGCTACCTGACGAACCCCGGCAGCCCGGTCTACATCGGCGTCTACTTCGCGCTGATCATCTTCTTCACCTACTTCTATGTCTCGGTCACGTTCAACCCCGACGAACGCGCCGACGAGATGAAGAAATTCGGTGGTTTCATCCCCGGCATTCGGCCCGGAAAGCCGACCGCCGATTACTTGCGTTACGTGTTGAGCAGGATCACGCTGCCGGGCTCGATCTACCTCGGCGTCATTGCGGTCCTGCCTAATCTGTTCCTCCAGATCGGCAACACAGGAACGGTGCAGAACCTGCCGTTCGGCGGCACCGCGGTGCTGATCGCGATCGGCGTCGGCTTGGACACCGTCAAACAGATCGAGAGCCAGCTCATGCAGCGCAATTACGAAGGGTTCCTCAAGTGAGAGTTGTGTTGCTCGGTCCGCCCGGAGCAGGTAAGGGCACGCAAGCCGAGAAGCTGGCAGAAAAGCTCCAAATCCCGCATCTGTCCACCGGCGAGCTGTTTCGGCAGAACATCAGCACCGGCACCGAGCTCGGCCTGGAGGCCAAGCGCTATCTGGATGCCGGCGACCTGGTGCCGTCTGAGCTGACCAACAAACTCGTCGACGACCGCTTGAACAATTCGGATACCGACGACGGTTTCATCCTGGACGGTTACCCCCGCTCGGTCGGTCAGGCCAAAGCGCTGCACGACATGCTCGAGCGCCGCGGTACTCAGCTCGACGCGGTACTGGAGTTCCGGGTGCCGGAAGATGTGCTGCTCGAACGGCTCAAAGGACGCGGGCGTGCCGACGACAACGACGGCGTCATCTTGAACCGGATGAAGGTCTACCGCGACGAAACCGCGCCGCTGATCGAGTACTACACCCACGAGCTGAAGACCGTCGACGCGGTCGGCAGCGTCGACGAAGTGTTCGCTCGCGCGCTGCGGGCCCTGGGCTCCTAACCGTGATCGCGCTGGGCGGGCTGCGCAGTCGCAAGCTGGTGCCGCAGCGCAGCACCGGCGAGCTCGACGCGATGGCTGCCGCCGGCGCCGTGGTCGCCGCCGCGCTCGCGGCGGTGCGGGCAGCCGCGATCCCCGGGGCCTCGACGCAGGACCTCGACGCGATCGCCGAATCGGTGATCCGCGACGCCGGTGCCACGCCGTCGTTCCTCGGCTACCACGGGTACCCCGCGTCCATCTGCTCATCGGTGAATGACCGTGTGGTGCATGGCATCCCGTCGGTCGGCGACGTCCTCGCTTCCGGCGACCTGGTGTCCGTCGACTGCGGCGCAATTTTGGACGGCTGGCACGGTGACGCCGCGATCACATTCGGTGTCGGGCCGCTCATCGATGCCGACGAACTGCTGTCGCAGGCGACCAAGGAGTCGATGGAAGCCGGAATCGCCGCGATGGTTCCCGGCAATCGCCTGACCGACGTGTCGCACGCCATCGAAACCGCCACCCACGCCGCCGAGGCCCGGTACGGGCGAGCGTTCGGCATTGTCGAGGGCTACGGCGGACACGGCATCGGCAGGCAGATGCACATGGACCCGTTTCTGCCCAACGAGGGAGCTCCCGGGCGCGGGCCGCTGCTGGGCCACGGATCGGTGCTGGCCATCGAGCCGATGTTGACCCTCGGAACCGGCAAGACCGTCGTCCTCGACGACCAGTGGACAGTCACTACCGCCGACGGCTCGCGTGCCGCACACTGGGAGCACACGGTCGCGGCTACCGACGACGGGCCACGCATTCTGACCCTCGGGTGAACTAACCGCACAGCTGAACCGTGTCATCACCGAGAGGCTGGTGATGGACATACCGAGCACCGGCGCAGATGCGAATGCGATCAAGCGGCTGTGGGATGAACATGCCGCCGCTTTGTGGCGCTATGCGTGGCGGTTGACCGGTGACTCTGCCCATGCCGAGGACGTGGTCCAAGAGACGTTGCTGCGGGCATGGCAGCATCCGCAGGTCCTCAACAATGGGCAGTCGCCGCGCGCGTGGCTTTTCACAGTGGCCAGGAACATGGTCATCGATGACCGGCGCAGCGCGCGGTACCGCAACGAGGTGATGTTGCGTGATGGCTCAGGTCCGCCCGAGCCGGCCAGCCCCGACGAACTGGGCGGGGCACTGAACCGGGCATTGATCGGAGATGCGATGGCGCAACTGTCCGCCGACCATCGGGAGGTGGTCGGCCGGTCCTACTACCTGGGCTGGACCACCGCGCAGATCGCCGCCGAACTGGGGATCGCCGAAGGCACGGTGAAGTCCCGGCTGCATTACGCACTGCGATCGCTGCGGCAGGCACTGTTGGAGATGGGATTGACGACGACTGGGGGAGCGCAATGACCGACCCCCTGGACCGGCGCAACGGCTCGCATGAATACGCCAGCTGGGACGCGGCATATGTGCTGGGCGCACTATCGGATACCGACCGGCGTGAATTCGAGGCGCACCTCGTCGACTGCGCCCCGTGCCGGCAGTCCGTGACCGAGCTGACCGCGGTTTCACCGCTGCTGTCGCTGCTCGACTACGACCAAGTGATCGCGGGCGACGGCGCCGCCGGCACGGTCGCCGCGCCGCCGTGCCCTGACCTGCTGACATCGCTGCTGGCGGAGGCCGATCAGCGCGCGGCTGCGGCGGCCGATCCGTCCCGAACCCAACCCGCGCTGGTATCGCCGGCGGTGGTGGACGCACAGACCGTCCTGCCGGTGTTCCGCACCGCCAACTATGCGCCGGTGCACGACGAGCTGACCGCCTTCGACCTACCGGTTGAGGGCAGCATCCCGGCCGAGTTGAACGGCTGGTACCTGCGCAACGGCCCGAATGCCCGTGGGGGAGCGGCCCATTGGTGTGTCGGTGACGGAATGGTGCACGGCATTCGGCTGGAGAACGGTCGCGCAGCGTGGTACCGCAACCGATGGGTACGCACCGAAAGTTTCGACCGTCCGCTGCCGCCGTACAACGATGATGGCACCCGAAACCTGCACTCCAGTATCGCCAATACTCATGTCGTTCGGCACGCTGGCAAAACCCTTGCGCTGATGGAGTTTTCGCTGCCCTACGAAATCAGCAACGACCTGGAGACGGTGGGCGTCTACAACTTCAACGGCAAGTTGACCGATTCGATGACTGCGCATCCGAAGATGTGCCCGACCACCGGCGAATTGCATTTCTTCGGCTGCGGCAACATCTTCGAACCCCATGTGGTCTATCACCGAGCGGACGCCAACGGCCAGTTGACGATCAACCGCCCCATCGACGTGCCTGCGCTGACGATGATGCACGACTTCGCGCTGACCGCCGAGCACATCGTCTTCCTGGATTTGCCACTGGTTTTCGACATTGGTGTGGCCCAGGCGCCGCAAAACGAACGGGAGATGCGGGACTTGCCGTACCGGTGGGACGACAACTATGGTGCTCGCCTCGGTGTGCTGCGCCGCGACGACCCTTATGGTCCGGTCCGCTGGCTCGACATCGATCCCTGCTACGTCTTCCACATCGCCAATGCCTACGACTCGACAGCGCCCGGCGAGAATTCCATTGTGCTGGAAGTGGTGCGATATCCCGAAATATGGCGTGACAACAGCGAATTCAGTATCGACGCGGCGTTGTGGCGCTGGAAGCTCGACCTGGACAGCGGAACCGTCGCGCAGAGCCAACTCGACGACCGCGGTGTGGAGTACCCGCGCGCCGACGACCGGCTGGCCAGTACGGCCGCCCGTTATTCCGTGGCGGTCGGCAACGGCGCGCTGGTCCGCTATGACTTGGCGCGTGATACCGCATCCGAGCACCGATTCAGCGCCGGCGGTGCGCCCGGTGAGGCCGTGTTCGCGCCGGCGGTCGGACAATCCGACGAGCTGGCCGGGTGGTACTTGTCCTACGTTTACGACCCAGTAAATGAGAGCAGTGATCTCGTTGTCATCGACGCGTCAGATTTCGAGGGTGAGCCGGTAGCGCGGATCCGGCTGCCGCGCCGGGTGCCGCACGGATTCCATGGAAGCTGGCTCCCCGACTAAATGCGGGAACGTCCGAATGTCGCCAGGATGAACCTGAAAGTCGCGCCACTCGTATCACTGGTCAGGAGGTGATCGAGTGAGTCGAGTCGCCAGCGCAGCTCACGCTGAAGACGCGCTGATGAAGGCGCTCTACGACGAGCACGCCGGGCCGTTGTGGCGGTATGCGCTGCGGCTGACCAGCGACGCCAGCCGGGCCGAAGACGTGGTCCAGGAGACGCTGCTGCGGGCGTGGCAGCATCCTGAGGTCGTCGGCGACAGCGAACGCTCGGCGCGTGCATGGTTGTTCACCGTTGCGCGCAACATGATCATCGATGAGCGACGCAGCCCGCGGTTCCGCAAGGTCGTCGGTTCGCTCGACGAGGAAGGCGCACCCGAACAGTCGGTTCCCGACGAGGTGGACTCGGCCCTGGACCGGCTGCTGATCGCCGACGCGATGGCGCAAATGTCGCCTGAGCACCGGGCGGTGGTCGAGCGGTCCTACTACCGAGGCTGGAGCACCGCGCAGATTGCTGCTGATCTTGATATCGCTGAAGGAACTGTGAAATCGCGCCTACACTATGCGGTACGCGCATTGCGACTCACTCTGCAAGAGATGGGGGTGACCCGATGACAATGCGACGGGACATCCTGATGGCCGCGGATACCCCCATCCGGGCGGTTGTCGGCTCGAAATATTCGATGAAGAGGGCATTTGGGGGCACACGATGAGGGTGATCCAGGGCTTCGGTCCGCCGGGCGACAGTGAATTGCCCGCGGGCGACAGCCACGAATACGCGACGTGGGACGCGGCCTATGTGCTCGGGTCGCTGTCACCGGCCGACCGCCGGGAGTACGAGGCGCACCTGAGCGGGTGCCCGTCGTGCAGGCACGCCGTTGCCGAACTCAGCGGCATGCCGGCGCTGCTGTCCAAGCTCGACAGCGACACCGTGTCCTCGATCAACGACGGCGAGCACGCCACCGAGGCGCCTCCGAACCTGCTGCCGTCGTTGCTGTGGACAGTGCGCCAGCGGCGGCGTCGCTCGCGCATGGTGACCTGGACATCCGCAGCGGCCGCCGCCGCGGTGGTGGGCATCGGCGCTCTCGTCGGCGTTCCGAGCCTCACCGGCCACTCGCCGACGCCGGCGCCGCCTGCGGCGAGCAGCGTGTCGGCTCCACTACCGATGGATCAGGTCGGAACGAAGGCGCTGGCCTCGACCGTGTCGCTGTCCAGCCAACACTGGGGCACGGTCATCGACCTGAACTGCGTCTGCCTGGCGCCGGTATACGCCCATCACGACCGGTTGGCGATGGTCGTGGTGAACCGCGACGGCACGCACACCCAGCTGGCGACCTGGGTGGCCGAACCCGGCCACACCGCCACACCCGGCGGCAGCATCTCCACGCCGGCCGATCAGATCGCAGCGGTGCAAGTGGTTTCCGCCGACAACGGCAAGGTGCTGCTCGAGCGCTCTCTGTAAAGCGCTGCTATCCCCGCGCCATCCAGCTGTGGAACACGCGGTCCGGGTCGTAGGCCGCGCGGACCCGGTCCAGCCGGGCCATGTTCGGATCGGTGATGAACTTCGCGGGACGTCGAGCAAGATTCTCGTCGGCAAGCGAGATGCCGGTTGCCAGGTGCGACATCGCCGCCATGTTGGACTGCGCCCACTTGCCATATCGTTCGTCGTCGGCCGGATCGTGCCAGGCGGTGTAGAGCGCCAGGTAGATCTCGTCCTCTAGGCCGTAGACCATGTCGGTGCGATCCGCGGATGGTTTCCAGCCGGCGAAAACAAAGTGCGACGGGTGTGGTGGCAACGTCTCGATGATCTTGCGGCTGCCCGGCAGCAACTCGTCGGCTGAAGCCGATGTGAACATGTTGTCAACGCTGTAGCGATGCCCTTCGGGGTATTTGGTCATCACTGCCGCGTACCAATTGGCCAACGTCGTCGGCATATACGGAAGGCTGACGGTCGCGCGGTCGATCACCGGGCAACTGCCAAGGGCGGCAAGCGCTTTGGTGGCCTCGTCTTCTGAGTCGGCGAACACCGGCGAGGCAATAGTGATGCCGAGCTTCTCGGACCCTGTTTCCGGGGCGCCGTATGAGGTGAGGATTTGCAGTTCGACCCGGTCGTCGATTTCGCTGCTGATATTGCGTCCCCACGTGAACACCTCGTCAGCGACCTCGATCGGGTACATGTACAAGCAAGTGCCCAAAACGGCCGGGCGCCGGTGCAGCCGCAGCGTGAACGAGGTGACCACACCGAAGAAACCAGGTCCGCTGCCGTGAGCGGCCCAGTACAGGTCGGGGTGATTTTCCGGATCGCAGTAGACCATTTCACCGTCGGCGGTAACGACTTCCAGGCCAAGCACGCTCTCACAGGCCGGTCCGACGACCTTGCTGTTCCAGCCGTATCCGCCTTGCAGCAGGTAGCCGCCGAGGCGGATGCCTTCACAGTGGCCCGAAGGAAAGAACAGGCCTTGCGAGTCAAGCTCTGTGGCAAAGACACTGGCGATCTTGCCGGGCCCGACGCGTGCGATCATCTGATCGGCGTCGACACTGCAGTGATCGAGTCGACTGACGTCGAGCAGCATGCCGCCGTCACGCAGATGGCTGGCGTTCCAGCTGTGTCCGCCCGAGCGCACGCCGATGTGATAGCCGTTCGCCCGAGCATGGCGCACCGCGGCGACGACGTCGTTGGCCTCGCAGGCCTGCATGATGACCGCTGGAAAGCGGTCCGGCAGAAGGCTATTCCACACTGTTGCGCGGCGGGCGACTTCATATTCGTCCGTGCCGCGGTAGAAGAATCGTTTTTCGTGCAGTGACGTCATTGGAATCCCCTTAAACCGCTGCTTCAACCCGGTCGGCGCCCTGCGAGCTGGTCGCCAGGTGTGCCGCGACCTGATCGGCCAATGGCGTTGCGGCCAGCCGGATCGCCCGCAGCGGCCCCCGGGGTGGAATGCCGTAACCGATCGCGAACATCCCGTCGCCGAGGTGCGAGGCGAAACCGCCGCGCGGATCGCCGTGCTCGTCGAGGATGCCGAGGTGCCCGACCAGAGGCTCGAGGTCGGTGCTGAATCCGGTTGCGGCGACGATCGCCTCAGGTGTCAGGGCTGTGCCGTCATCGAGGATCACCCGGCGCGAGTCGACGGCCGCGACCGCGGCTACCACCTCAATGCGGTTTGCGCGGACGGCATCGACAAGTTCGTCGGCCAGCGTCGGGATGCGGCCTTTTTGCTCCACCGTGGCCTTCAGTCCAAGCGGCGGCCGACCGAAGCCGTACACCGAAAGGTCGCCGAACAGCAGGCGGTTGAGCCGGGCGATCACTGGATCAACGATGCGGGCAGGCACCCGCGCGAACAGTTCGAGGAACACATCCGACGGGATCGGCCCCATCGCGCGCCGCACCAGATGTGGTGGCGTGCGTACCGCCAGCCAGACCTTGCGCGCGCCATCTGAGGCCAGCTGTACCGCGATGTCAGCGGCTGAATTGCCTGCGCCGACAACGAGAACGTCGCGGCCCCGGAACGGCCACGCGTTGCGAAAGTTGCCGGAGTGCAGAACATCGCCGGTGAAATCGGTCAAGCCGGGCCAGGGTGGGACGACGGGCGTGTGGTACTTGCCGGTGGCCAGCACAACTGCCGGTGTCCGGATTTGCCCCGACGAGGTGTCGACAAGCCAGCCCCCTGCTTCCCGATCGACGCGGTTGACCTCACACCCAAGCGCAAGCGTGAGGTCCTGCGACCGCACGTAGCGGTCGAAGTAGCGGACCATGTCCTCCTTGGTCGGCCAACGCCCGGCGGTCAGGGGAATGCGCTGCCCCGGCAGGTGCGACAAAAGCCCGTTTGTGTTCAGCCGAAAGTTGTCATAGCGATTTCGCCACGAAACCGCAGGTGCTGCGGCTTTGTCGACGACGAGCGCCGAAATCCGGTGGCGATGCTGGAGCTCACGTGCGACTGCAAGCCCGGCCGGCCCGGCGCCAATGACGATGACGTCAGGTCCCTTCCGGTCACTGCACACAGCGTTAACACGGTTAACCATGCTGCCCGGTTCATAGCGGTGGGATTTCGTTGCGTCCGTGAACCCAAGCCGCCCTGGAGTCGTGTACCTGGTATGCCGAGGAATTACCGAGTGGTCGACCACATTGCTGGGCACCTCGCGGGAATCGGAGTCGAGTACGTCTTCGGCGTCGACGGGGCCAACATTGAAGATCTCTACGACGCCGCCTATTTCCGGTCCGATATCACCGCCGTGCTGGCCAAGCACGAGTTCTCCGCCGCCACAATGGCTGACGGATACAGTCGCAGCGGCGCGGGATTAGGCGTGGTGGCGGCGACCTCAGGTGGGGGAGCGCTGAATCTGGTTCCGGGATTGGGTGAATCATTCACCAGCCGGGTACCGGTGTTAGCGCTGGTAGGCCAACCGGCGACGACCATGGACGGTCGCGGCAGCTTTCAGGACACCAGCGGCCGCAACGGATCACTGGACGCCGAGGCGTTGTTTTCGCAAGTCTCGGTCTTTTGCCGCCGGGTGTTGACACCCGCGGACATTGTCGCGGCGCTGCCTGCCGCCATCGCGGCGGCACAAGCGGGCGGCCCTGCAGTGTTGTTGCTGCCCAAAGACATTCAACAATC
>DAIODV010000132.1:915-9256 GCA_036746615.1 Mycobacterium sp. | reverse complement strand
GCGCGCATCGCGCTGGCCGGCCGATCGACTGACCGGCTACGCGCGATCCGCGAAACACTGGGGGAATCGGCGCAATCGTGGCCGGTTCTGGTGGCGGACGCCTCGTCGCCGTCGACGCTGGATGAAATGGCCGAACAGACCAGAGTGGTCATCACCACTGTCGGGCCCTACAGCCGTTACGGCCTGCCGTTGGTCGCCGCGTGCGCGGCCGCCGGCACCGACTACGCCGACCTGACCGGCGAGCCGCCGTTCATTCGTGACAGCATCGACCAGTACCACAAGCAGGCGCAGGATACCGGCGCACGCATCGTGCACGCGTGCGGATTCGATTCAATCCCTTCGGATCTCACCGTGTACGCCCTGTACCGGCGGGCACGCGAAGACGGCGCCGGCGAGCTCCTCGACACCGACTTCGTGGTCCGCGCTTTTTCGGGCGGACTCTCCGGCGGCACGTTGGCCTCGATGGTTGAAGTGCTGGATTCGGTGTCCAAGAACGCCGATCTGCGCCGTCAATTCGCCGATCCCTACACGCTGAGCCCCGACCGCGGCGCAGAACCCGAACTCGGCGCACAACCCGACCTGCAATGGCGCCGTGGCCGCCAGATCGCCCCGGAGCTGACCGGTTTGTGGACAGCCGGATTCATGATGGCTCCGACCAACACTCGAATTGTCCGGCGCAGCAATGCATTACAGGAATTTGCCTACGGCAAGCGGTTCCGCTACAGCGAACATATGAGCCTGGGCTCATCGGCCGTCGCACCCGTGGCTTCAGCCGTCGTCAACGGGATCGGCAACGCAGTGTCGGGGTTGGGCAGCCGGTATTTCCGCCGGCTGCCACGCCGGCTGGTGGAGCGGGTCCTGCCCAAACCTGGCACCGGTCCCAGCGAAACCGTTCGCGAGCGCGGCTTCTACAAGGTGGAGACCTACACCACCACGACGTCCGGCGCCCGCTATGTCGCCACGATCGCCCAACGCGGAGACCCCGGGTACAAGGCCACCGCGGTGCTATTGGGCGAAAGCGGTCTGGCGCTGGCCATGGACCGTGACGAGCTCTCGGAGCTGCGTGGTGTGCTCACACCGGCCGCCGCAATGGGCGACGCATTGCTCGCGCGATTGCCGGCCGCAGGAGTTTCGCTGGACACCGCGAAGCTGGCACCCCGCTAATTGAATCGGCGTGCAAGGACGGCTTTCGGACGGCTTCGGCGCGGGCTAGGGTCGGCTAGTAAGTTCTCCCAGCGACGTTAGGTGGACGGGTTTATGTCTGGCCTTGATGATCTTTTCGCTCAGATTCCGACAAGTGACATCGCAAGCAAGATCGGCGTCGACGAAGCCGAAGTCAACAAAGCGGTTCAGCTGTTGGTGCCGGTGCTCGTCGGCGGACTGCACGAAAACGCGCAGGATCCTGATCACGCCGCCAAAATCGAGTCCGCCGCCGACAGCCATGCCGCCAGCGGACTGCTTGACGGCGGCGTGAGCGTCGACCAGGTCGATGAGAAGGACGGTCAGCAGGCGATCGCGAAGATCTTCGGCGGCAACGACGTCACGCAGGTCGCCAACGCGCTGGCCGGTGGCGGCGGAGGCAACAGCGACCTGCTCAAGCAGCTGCTGCCGATCTTGGCGCCGATCGTGCTGGCGTACGTGGGAAAGCAACTCGGCGGAAAGAGCGGAGCTCCTGCGAAGGAGGCCGCCTCCGGCGGCGCGCTCAACGACGTGTTGGGCAGCATCCTTGGGGGCATGGGCGGCAACAAGTCGCTGGGCACGGTGTTGGGCAATGCGTTGGGTTCCAAGGCGGGCGAGATCCTCGGAGGGTTGTTCGGCGGCAAGAAATAACCACTGCACACCGGCCGCATCCGGGCGGTGTTCGTTGCCCAGCCCGGCGCTTTCTAGACTTGACGGGTGACCGCTAGCCCCCAACCCGCCGCCAACGCGCGGGCTGAAGCCCTGCCCAAGGCCTGGGATCCGGGCGCGGCCGAAACCACGATCTATCAACGTTGGCTCGACGCGGGCTACTTCGCCGCGGACCCGACCAGCGCAAAACCCCCGTACTCGATCGTGTTGCCTCCGCCGAACGTGACCGGCAGCCTGCACATGGGGCACGCGCTCGAACACACCATGATGGATGCCCTGACCCGTCGCAAGCGCATGCAGGGTTATGAAGTGCTGTGGCAGCCGGGTATGGACCACGCGGGTATCGCGACCCAGAGCGTCGTGGAAAAGCAACTAGCGATTGACGGGAAGACCAAAGAAGACTTCGGCCGCGAGCTGTTCGTCGACAAGGTCTGGGATTGGAAACGCGAGTCTGGCGGCGCGATCGGCGGACAGATGCGCCGGCTGGGCGACGGCGTGGACTGGAGCCGCGAGCGCTTCACCATGGACGACGGGCTGTCGCGCGCGGTGCGCACGATCTTCAAGCGGCTCTACGACGCAGGCCTGATCTATCAAGCCGAGCGGCTGGTGAACTGGTCGCCGGAGTTAGAAACGGCGATCTCGGATCTCGAAGTCAAATACGAGGACGTCGAAGGCGAACTGGTGTCGTTCCGGTACGGCTCGCTCGACGATTCCGAGCCACACATCGTGGTGGCCACCACCCGGGTGGAGACGATGCTGGGCGACACCGCGATTGCGGTTCATCCCGACGACGACCGTTATCGAAAGCTGGTCGGCACCACGCTGCCGCACCCATTCCTGGAGCGGCAGCTCATCATCGTCGCCGACGATCACGTCGACCCTGAATTCGGCACCGGCGCAGTCAAAGTCACACCTGCCCACGATCCCAATGACTTCGAAATCGGGCTGCGCCACCAGCTACCGATGCCTTCGATCATGGATACCAAGGGCCGGATCGCCGACACCGGAACACAATTCGACGGGCTGGATCGCTTCGACGCTCGGGTCGCCGTGCGCGAAGCGCTTGCAGCACAGGGCAGAATCGTTGCCGAGAAACGCCCCTACCTGCACAGCGTCGGACACTCCGAGCGCAGCGGGGAGCCGATCGAACCGCGGCTGTCGCTGCAATGGTGGGTCCGGGTGGAATCACTGGCCAAGGCCGCCGGCGACGCAGTTCGAAACGGCGACACCGTGATTCACCCCGCGAGCCTGGAACCGCGCTGGTTCGCCTGGGTCGACGACATGCACGATTGGTGCATTTCGCGCCAGCTCTGGTGGGGTCACCGGATACCGATCTGGTACGGCCCCGACGGTGAGCAGATGTGCGTGGGCCCGGACGAGACACCGCCCGAGGGCTGGGAGCAAGACCCCGACGTCCTGGACACCTGGTTCTCGTCGGCGCTGTGGCCATTTTCTACTCTCGGCTGGCCGTCGAAGACCCCGGAATTGCAAAAGTTCTATCCGACAAGCGTTTTGGTGACCGGCTACGACATCCTGTTCTTCTGGGTGGCCAGGATGATGATGTTCGGCACCTTCGTCGGCGCAGACGACGCGATCACCCAAGACGGCAATCGGGGCCCGCAGGTGCCGTTTACCGACATCTTCTTGCACGGCCTGATCCGCGACGAGTCCGGCCGAAAGATGAGCAAGTCCAAGGGCAACGTCGTCGATCCGCTGGACTGGTTGGACATTTACGGCGCCGATGCCCTGCGGTTCACGCTGGCCCGCGGGGCCAGTCCCGGCGGCGACCTGGCGGTCGGCGAAGATCACGTCCGGGCCTCGCGCAATTTCGGCACCAAGCTGTTCAACGCCACCCGGTTCGCGTTACTCAACGGTGCTGCGCTGGCCCCGTTGCCTGACCCCGCCGAATTGACCGACGCTGACCGCTGGATTCTGGGACGGCTGGAAGAAGTTCGGGCCGAAGTTGATTCGACTCTCGACGGATACGAATTCAGCCGTGCCTGCGAGTCTCTCTACCACTTCACCTGGGATGAATTCTGCGACTGGTATGTCGAACTGGCCAAGACACAACTAGCCGACGGACAAACCCACACCACCGCGGTGCTGGCCACAGCGCTGGACGCCCTGCTGCGGCTGCTGCATCCGATAATCCCGTTCATCACCGAAGCGCTGTGGCAGGCGTTAACCGGTCAAGAGTCGCTGGTGATCGCCGAATGGCCAACGTCGTCCGGCATCAGCCTTGATAGCGGTGCCGCGCAACGGATCACGGACATGCAGAAGTTGGTCACAGAGATTCGCCGGTTCCGCAGCGACCAGGGGTTGGCAGACCGGCAAAAAGTGCCTGCCCGGTTAGCGGGTATCGACGCCGCCGACTTGACGGCCCAGGTCGGCGCGGTCACCTCGCTGGCGTGGCTGACCGAATCAGGCCCGGAATTCAGCCCGTCTGCGTCGCTCGAGGTCGGGCTGGGCGGGGGCATCGTCCACGTCGAACTCGACACCTCGAGCACCATCGACGTGGCAGCCGAACGCCGCCGCCTCGAAAAAGACTTGGCCGCAGCGCAAAAGGAGCTGGCCTCCACCACCGCAAAATTGGGCAATGCTGACTTCATGGCCAAGGCGCCGGCCACGGTCGTCGACAAGCAACGAGAGCGTCAACGCGTGGCCCGCGAAGAAACCGAGCGGATAACGGCCAGGCTGGCCGGGCTGCAGTGACCTTGGAACCACCCGACCCTGGATCCACCAGCGTGGGTCCGACCCCAGATGAGATCGCGGCCTTACTGCAAGTCGAGCATTTGCTCGACCGGCGTTGGCCGGAAACCAAGATCGAGCCGAGCCTGACCCGCATCAGTGCGCTGATGGACCTGCTTGGTTCACCCCAGCGGGGCTATCCGTCGATTCACATCGCCGGCACCAACGGCAAAACTTCGGTGGCGCGGATGGTCGACGCCCTGCTCACCGCGCTGCAGCGGCGCACCGGGCGGACCACCAGCCCGCACCTGCAGTCGGCAGTCGAGCGGATCGCGATCGACGGACAGCCGATCAGCCCAGCCCAGTACGTCGCCACCTACTCCGAGATTGAGCCGTTTGTGCAGATGATCGACCAGCAGTCACAAGGCGCCGGCGGACCGGCGATGAGCAAGTTCGAAGTGCTCACCGCAATGGCGTTCGCGGCGTTCGCTGATGCGCCAATCGAGGTCGCGGTCGTCGAGGTGGGCATGGGTGGCCGCTGGGACGCCACCAACGTGATCGACGCGCCGGTCGCCGTCATCACCCCGATCAGCGTCGACCACGTCGAATACCTCGGGGGCGATATCGCCGGGATCGCCGCCGAAAAGGCCGGCATCATCGCCAAGGCCGAGGAGGGCGCACCGGACACCGTGGCGGTGATCGGCCGCCAAGTACCCGAGGCCATGGAGGTGGTGCTCGCGCAAACCGTGCGCGCCGACGCCGCAGTCGCACGCGAGGACTCGGAATTCGCGGTGCTGGGCCGCCAGATCGCCATCGGCGGTCAGGTGCTGCAACTGCAAGGGCTTGGCGGGGTGTACTCCGATGTGTATCTGCCGCTGCATGGGGAACATCAGGCCCACAACGCCGCGCTGGCACTGGCCGCGGTCGAGGCGTTTTTCGGTGCGGGCGCGCAGCGCCAGCTCGATGTCGACGCCATCAGGGCCGGGTTCGCGGCTGCCACCAGCCCAGGGCGGTTGGAGCGTATGCGCAGCGCCCCCACCGTTTTCATCGACGCCGCGCACAACCCGGCAGGCGCTGCGGCGCTGGCGCAGACACTAGGGGAAGAGTTCGATTTTCGGTTCCTGGTCGGGGTGATCAGTGTGATGGGCGACAAGGATGTCGGCGGCATCCTGGCCGCGTTGGAGCCGGTGTTCGATCGAATTGTGGTCACCCACAACGGATCACCACGCGCGCTCGACGTCGAGTCGCTGGCGCTGGCCGCCCAGCAGTGGTACGGACCCGACCGGGTGATTACCGCCGAAAACCTTGCTGCCGCAATCGAAACCGCGACCGCATTGGTCGACGATGCCTTTGCCGGCGGGGAAGTCGGTGACGACGGGTTATCCGGGACCGGCATTGTGATCACCGGCTCCGTGGTCACGGCCGGCGCTGCGCGTACGTTGTTCGGTCGTGATCCGGCGTGACCCAGCCCGATCCGTGGAAGAGCTTCCGCGGCGTGATGGCCGGCACGCTGATCCTGGAGGCGATCGTGGTGCTGCTGGCATTGCCGGTTGTCGGCGCCGTCGGCGGCGGTCTGACTCCCGTCGCACTGGGATATCTGATCGGCTTCGCGGTGCTCCTGGTGCTGCTCACTGGGCTGCAGGGCCGGTCATGGGCTGTCTGGCTGGACCTTGCCGTGCAGCTGGTCCTGATCGCGGGTTTCCTGTTGTACCCCGCCGTGGGATTGATCGGGCTGCTGTTCGCCAGCGTTTGGGCGCTGATCGCTTACCTGCGCGCCGAGGTCCTGCGCAGGCAGCGACGCGGGCTGCTCCCAGGCCAGCAGCCGCCCCAGGACTGATTGGGCAGGTAGTCTGTCCGCCGTGAACGAGCGGACTCTGCTGTTGATCAAGCCCGACGGGGTCGAGCGGCGCTTGGTGGGCGAGATCATCGGCCGCATCGAGCGCAAAGGCCTGACCGTCGCGGCGCTGGAAATGCGTGTCATCAGCGACGAGCTGGCCCGCGAGCATTACGCCGAGCATGACGGTAAGCCGTTTTTCGGCTCGCTGCTGGAATTCATCACGTCAGGACCGCTGGTGGCGGCCATCGTGGAGGGTCCGCGGGCGGTCGCGGCGGTGCGTCAACTGGCCGGCGCAACCGACCCGGTCGCCAACGCCGCTCCTGGCACTATCCGCGGCGACTTCGGCCTCGAAACGCAGTTCAACCTCGTGCACGGCTCCGATTCAGCGGAGTCGGCTCAGCGCGAGATCGCGCTGTGGTTCTCCCAGAGCTAACCGCGAGGTTCGGTGCACTTGGTCCGAGCCGCCGGGACGGTATGGGATACTGAGTAGCGGGTGAACGTCTCCGGACCGGCTCAGGAACGTCGACGGACACCCGAATGAAGACTTCGACAAGCGCGACCACCGCGAACCGCGATGCGGGCGCCGACTGTCCAGCCATCATTCACAACCGGCGCCGAGTGTGTTCGAAATGAGCCGCTCGGGGCGAGACCATCACAAGTTCGGGAGAAGTGACCCGGACCCATAGCGAAGCCCTCGCGTGGCCGCGTCGCAAAGGACGCGCCCGGGGGCTTGAGGAGAATACGTGATAGACGGTGGCCCATCCTCAGAGCTTCCAGAAGACTCGTCGCAGCACGAGGACCTGCCTGACCGGCTGAGGGTCCATTCGCTGGCGAGAGCGCTCGGGACGACCAGCAAACAGGTGCTCGACGCCCTGGCCGAACTCGACGGGCGCATCCGCAGCGCCCATTCCACGGTGGACCGCGTCGACGCGGTCCGCGTGCGCGACCTGTTGGGCAGCACACCCGCTCCCGCCGCGGCGGCCGTGGCGACGGAGTCGGAGGCGGTCGGCGCGGCGGATGAACCCGAGTCCCGGCTGATGCTGGAGACCCCAGAGAACCCCGTTGACCGTCCAGAGTACATGCCGCTCTTCGTCGCACCCCAGCCAATCCAGGTCGACGACACCGCGGATGACGACGAGACCGCGGATGACGACGACGACGACACCGACGACGACCAGGCCGACCGCCCGGCCGGTCGGCGGCGTCGCCGCGGTCGCCGGGGACGTGGCCGGGGCCGTGGCGAGCAGGGCGGACCTGATGGCGCCAACGGTGACGGCAGCGACGCCGGGGACAAAGACGAAGCGGGCGACTCCGAGGATGACGGCGACGCCGACGACTCCGACAACGGTGACGGCGACAACGCCGCGGACGGCGCCACCCGTCGACGCCGACGTCGTCGTCGCCGCAAGTCGGGTTCCGGGGACGACTCCGACGACGGCCCATCACCCGACGACCCACCGAACACGGTGGTCCACGAACGAGCACCGCGGGCCGCCGACAAAGCCGACAGCGATTCCGCCAGCGGCGAGATTCAGGGCATCGACGGCTCCACCCGGCTGGAGGCCAAACGGCAGCGCCGCCGCGACGGGCGTGACGCCGGACGGCGCCGCCCGCCGGTCCTGACCGAAGCCGAATTCCTGGCCCGCCGCGAAGCGGTCGAGCGGGTGATGGTCGTTCGTGACAAGGTCCGCACCGAACCGCCGCACCCCGGGTCTCGCTACACCCAGATCGCCGTGCTCGAGGACGGGATCGTCGTCGAGCACTTTGTGACCTCGGCCGCTTCCGCCTCTCTGGTCGGCAATATCTACCTGGGCATCGTGCAGAACGTGCTGCCGTCGATGGAGGCAGCGTTCGTCGACATCGGCCGTGGCCGCAACGGCGTGCTCTACGCCGGCGAGGTGAACTGGGAGGCCGCCGGCCTGGGCGGGTCCAACCGCAAGATCGAACAGGCCCTCAAACCCGGCGACT
>DAIODV010000132.1:0-905 GCA_036746615.1 Mycobacterium sp. | reverse complement strand
ACGTCGTCGTGCAAGTCAGCAAAGACCCGGTCGGACACAAGGGCGCCAGGCTGACCACCCAGGTGTCACTGGCCGGCCGCTACCTGGTGTACGTGCCCGGCGCGTCGTCGACCGGCATCAGCCGCAAGCTTCCCGACACCGAACGCCAGCGCCTCAAAGAGATCCTGCGCGAGGTGGTGCCGTCAGACGCCGGCGTGATCATCCGCACCGCGTCGGAGGGTGTCAAGGAAGAGGACATTCGCGCTGACGTGACCCGGCTGCAAGATCGCTGGGCCCAGATCGCCGCGCAAGCGGAGGAGACCAAGGAGAAGGCGGCCGGCGCCGCGGTGGCGCTGTACGAAGAGCCAGACGTGCTGGTCAAGGTGATCCGCGACCTGTTCAACGAGGACTTCGCCCAGCTGATCGTGTCCGGCGAAGAAGCCTGGAACACCATCAACGAATACGTGAACTCTGTTGCGCCAGAACTTGTTTCGAAGCTGAATAAATACGAGGCCGCGGAGCTTTCCGGCGGCGCGACGGGCCCCGACGTTTTCGCGGTGCACCGCATCGACGAGCAACTGGCCAAGGCGATGGACCGAAAGGTTTGGCTGCCCTCGGGCGGAACGCTGGTGATCGACCGCACCGAGGCGATGACGGTGGTCGACGTCAACACCGGCAAGTTCACCGGGTCCGGCGGGAACCTCGAACAGACCGTCACCAAGAACAACCTCGAAGCGGCCGAGGAGATCGTGCGCCAGCTGCGGCTGCGCGACATCGGCGGCATCGTCGTCATCGACTTCATCGACATGGTGCTCGAGTCGAACCGCGACCTGGTGCTGCGGCGGCTAACCGAGGCGCTGGCACGTGACCGCACTCGTCATCAGGTGTCGGAAGTGACCTCGTTGGGGCTGGTGCAGCTGACTCGC
>DAIODV010000131.1:8030-9296 GCA_036746615.1 Mycobacterium sp. | reverse complement strand
GGCGTGCGTCGCCGGAATTATCCTGGCGGCCAACAACGAACGCGATCTGCTGTGGCTGCCGATCGTGATCCTTGCTTTGGTCGCCACGTCGCTGGTGATCGTCCCGCCCGGGCAGAGCTCGGTGATCCAGTTCTTCGGGCGCTACATCGGCACTGTGAGCCGGCCGGGGTTTTGGTGGGTGGCGCCGCTGACTGTGCGCCGCGGGGTTAGCTTGCGGGTGCGCAACTTTGAGACGGCGCATCTGAAGGTCAACGACGCCGACGGTAGCCCGGTAGAGATCGCTGCGATCGTGGTCTGGCAGGTGGCCGACACCGCCAAGGCGACCTACGCGGTGGATAGCTACCAAGCCTTCGTGTCCATGCAGGCCGAGTCGGCACTGCGCCACGTCGCCACCAGCCACCCGTACGACGACCCGACCGGTGCCGGCACGTCGCTCCGCGGCTCCACCGATCAAGTGGTCGCCGACCTCGCTCGCGAACTGGCCCAGCGCGTCCAGATCGCCGGGGTGGAAATTGTTGAGGTCCGCATCTCGCACTTGGCCTACGCCCAAGAAATCGCCCAGGCCATGCTGCGCCGCCAGCAGGCCGGCGCCGTCATCGCCGCCCGCACGCGCATCGTCGAGGGCGCCGTCGGGATGGTGAAGCTGGCGCTGGAGCAGCTCACAGACACCGGCATCGTTGACCTCGACGAGGAGCGCCGGGCCAGCATGGTCAGCAACCTCATGGTTGTGCTCTGCGCGGATCAACCGCCCTCGCCCGTCGTCAACACCGGCACGCTCTACGCGTGAGCGAACGCCGGCAGGTCCTGCTGCGTATCGATCCTGCCGTCCACGACGCGCTCACCCGGTGGGCGAACGACGAGCTGCGCAGCCTCAATGGCCAGATCGAAATGATCCTGCGCCGAGCACTGGACGATGCCGGTCGGATGCCCAAACATGTCGCACCCCCGCCCAAGAGAGGCCGACCCAGAACGACGCCAGAGAGCTAAACCAAATGCGCGCTGTCGTCGTCTAATTCGTTGCGGCGCAGGTTCATCGGCATAGCGATGCGCAAGTCGCGGAAGCCGGCATGCATTTCCGATGAGATCGCGCGCGCCATCGCCCATTGCCTCCCGACTGGAGCAGCTCCGGAGGAGCAGATCAAGGCGCGGCTGGCGCGGCTCGAGTTCAACGACCGGGAATTGGTAAGGCTGGTCGCGCCCAACAAGCGCGGCCCCTATTTCTGCTCGGGCTGCCCGCACAACACCTCGACCAAGGTGCCGGAAGGC
>DAIODV010000131.1:0-8020 GCA_036746615.1 Mycobacterium sp. | reverse complement strand
AATTCGTTGCGGCGCAGGTTCATCGGAGTCATCGGCGGCTGATCGCCGCCAGCGATCACTGCGCGCGTGATCGGGGTGAGCGCTTGGAACAGCTGCTCGACCTCGTCGTCGCTGAGCGCGTCGAGCGCCGACAGCGAAAGCGCGTCGGTGCTCGTTTCGATGTGGTCTTTGAGTTCCTTCCCGGCGGAGGTGATGGAACCGTCGTCGTTGAGCAGGCCCCGCTCGGCCAGCTGTTCTTCGTGGTGACGCCACGTCGCGTCGTCGTAATCGCGGGCGCGGGCCATGTACTCGCGCTGAATCGCGCCCGCAGCAACCTGCAGCACGTTGGATTCGCGCCCCGAGATACCGGCCGCGGCCAGAACCGCGATATGCGTGTCGCCGCGGTGCTCGCGCAGCAGAGTTGTGGCATGCCACAACGCGTGCAGTGGGTCGTCTGGCCACGGCAGCGCCCGGTTGGCGGCGAATAGCGGCCGCCCGTCGAGCGACAACCCGCGCGCTGCCTTGCCCGCCAATTCCGCTGCAGTAGCGACGTTTTCATCTGCTGCGATGCCGTAGCGGCGCAGTGCGGCGACCGCGGACTCCTGCCGGGCGCGCAACGCGGCCTCCGGACCGGCGATCTCCCACGCCGCCGGCAGCGCCTTGGCGACCCGCTCGGGGGCGAAGTTGTAGAACATCGCGGTCACGATTTCGGGCGGCACGACGCCGAGCGGCGCCGAGCGGGCGGCGAAGTAGCCCATCCAGAACCCGCGATAGCCCAGCCCGTCGAGCGCCGCCCGCGCTTCCGGGGCGAAGTACGTCACCCCATGTACCGGCTCGAACCGGTCGAAGAAGCGACGGGCCAACTTTGGTTCTCTGTGCACGGTCGCAGTCTAATCCGGTCGTGGTGGCAGACAGCCTCGAGCTTGATGGCGAACGGGTCGGACCAAAACGTGGCGTAGTAGTGGCCGGGATACTGCGGAAAGTGTTGGGGCGCATGGATCACGCATCAGCTCGTCTGGTGTGTTCGTCCGCGATGATTTCCGGCAGTTGGTCGGCAAGCTCTTGGTGCCAGGCGATTTCAGTTCGCAGTCGGTCAAGGCGATGCTTGACCATCAGCTTTTCTGCAACCGACAGATAGCGGTCGGCAGCACCGGCGCGAGCCTCCCATTCAGCGAGCATCGCAGACAGCGACGCGACACGGGCCGCGATAGTCGCCGGAAGATCCGTCAGGTGATCCGGGTCCAACCGCGTCATCGCCAAGTCGAACGGGTCCGGTTTGATCACGATGTCGCTCAACGCCCGCATCCGCAGACTGCCCAACGCTTCCCGGCCGGCTTCGGTGATCGACCAAATCTGTCGCGGCGGGTAGGAGCCGGCCTGCTCCACACGGACCTGCTCGATGAGATTTTCGGACGCCAGCCGCTTGAGCGCGCCGTATAACCCACCCACAGTGATATCGGTCCACATCGCGACGTGTTCCTGCTCGGCAAGTAGCCGCAGTTGATGTCCGTGCATGGGTCCACGCTGCTCCAGCGACCCCAAGATGAAGATCCGGATCGATGACATCTAACTACTCTTGCATAAGTAGTCGTGCACGGCTAGTGTCTGCGGCATGGTGTCGACTCGGGTTTATCAAGCGTTCTATCGGATCGGTTTCACGCCGTGGGATGGCCACAAGCTGTCGTCTCCCTTGCGGGACCTGATCGAGGGGCCTGCTGCAATGGCTGCGGGTACCGCCATCGATATCGGCTGCGGCACAGGCGATTCAGCGATCTACCTGGCGCACCACGGCTGGCAGGTAACGGCCGTGGACGTCTCGGCGAAGGCGCTGGAGAAGGCCGCCGCCAAGGCCGCCGCCGAGCACGTTCGCGTCGACTTTCAGCGGGCCGATGCGACCCGCTTGAGCTCGGCGGGGATAGGCACGGGCTGGACGTTGATCTTCGACAGCGGCTGTCTGCACGGGATGAGCGACGACTCCCGCGACCGCTACGTCGCCGAACTCGGTGCAATCGCGGCCCCGCAAACGCGGCTGCTGATCTTCGCCTTCACTCCCGGCGGACAGACCGGGGTGCGCGGCATCACTCACGCAGAGGTCGAACGACGTTTCACGCCGCAGTGGGATTTGATCTCGGCCGCCGACGATCCGGACATGACCGACAACCCCCAACATCCCGCGCGCCACTATCTGCTGCAGCGCCGCGGATAGCCGCTATCGCTGCAACATTCGCTTGAGGATCGGCAGGGCCAACGGGGTGGGCACGAACCGCGACGATCCGAGCGCCAACTTCACCTGCGGCCCGCCCGGGACCACCGACCCCTTGCCACGCTCGGCTGCCTTCAACGCGTCTGCGACCACTCGCTCCGCGGAAACATGGGCGAATCCCGGCAACTTGTTGGCCAGATCTTCGGCGTCATTGGTGGCCTGAAACTCCGTCGGCACCGGTCCAGGGCAGACCGCGGTCACCGTCACACCGCTGCCGGCGACCTCGGCGTTGACCGCCTCCGACAACCACAGCACATATGCCTTCGACGCGGCATAGTTGGCGTTGAACGGCGCAGGCTGAAATCCCGACACCGACGACAGGTTGATGATCGCGCCGCGGCCGCGCTCGACCATGCCCGGCAGGTAGCGCAGCATCAGGTCGGCCACCGCCTCGACGTCGACGCGCAGCACCTGCAGTTCCTTGTCGCGGCCCTCGGCACCGAACTTCGTGTAGATGCCCACCCCCGCGTTGTTGACCAGGATGTCGACGTGGGCGCCAAGCTCGTCGATGCGTGCGGCCAGCCGGTCTCGATCGGCCGGAACCGCGAGATCGGTACCGACGGCGACGGCGTGCTCCTCGCCGCCCAATTCAGTGCACAACGATTGCAGCCGGTCCTCGCGGCGGGCGGTGACGACAACGCGGTAGCCACGAGCGACGAGTTGACGCGCGAATTGTTCGCCGATACCGGACGATGCGCCGGTGACCACGGCGACCGACGTGGGTGATGGTGGCGGAAGTGTCATGCGGCAACGGTACCGCCGCGTAAAGTGCCGCACGTGGGCAAGCGGATCGTCCTCTGTTTTGACGGCACCGCCAACCAAGTGGGCGCCGGGAATCTCACCAACGTCGCCAAGCTATTCGAGATGCTTGACAAAGACGACCCGACCAGCCAGCTGACCTACTACGAGCCCGGCGTCGGAACGCTGGCGCCGGCGTCCGCACACACTGCGATCCATCGGACTTTGTCGCTGCTGTTCGAGCAGGCCTTCGGGATCGGTTTGAAAGACAATGTCGCACAGGCATATCGGTATGTGATGCAGCATTGGCGCCCCGGCGACTCGATCTACATCTTCGGTTTCAGCCGCGGCGCCTACACGGCGCGCGCATTGGCCGGCATGCTACTGCGCCCAGGACTGATGCGGCCCGGCTCGGAGAACCTGCTGCCGTATGCGGTCGAAAAGTACGCCATCAACCGAGATTTCACGCAGAACGAGTTCGACAACTGGGCCGAGTTTGCCCGCGCGTTCTGCTGGCGCACCGACGGCGAGCCGCTGTTTTCCACCATCCGGCAAAACAGTCCGAATCAGGTGTGGCACTACGCGGTACCGATTGCCTATCTCGGGCTGTGGGACACCGTGAAGGCGGCCGGCTTCCTGCGGTTCGGCACTCTGCGGTGGCCCTACACGCGGTCGCTGCCCAACGTCGCGCGCATCCGCCACGCCGTCTCGATCGACGAGCGTCGCCGCCCCTACCGCGAATATCTCATCGAACGGCATCCACTTGGGCTCGAGGAGCGCTGGTTCGCCGGCGTGCATGCCGATGTGGGCGGCACGTTCATGCCCGACCACCGACTCGCCACGATCGCGCTGAAATGGCTCGTCGACGGTGTGGTTGGCGACCTGGCGATCGACGTCGACGCCTACCGGGAGCAGTGCACGGTCACCGAGGACTTCGCGAACGCGCCGATCCACGACAACGGCAAATTGTGGTACCTGGTCGGCCGCCGCGTCCGGCCAACGGCCGACGCGCTGGTGCATCCCAGCGTGCTGGTGCGCCGCCGCAACAACCCGGGCTACTTGCCGAACCTGACCGCCGAACAGCAACAGCTCAGCGCTGACCCGACGGACTGGACAACTCCAGCGTTGTAAAGGAGCAACTGCCATGGCACTTAGTTCGCTGACTGAATTGGACCAGTACAAGGCGGCGCCGTTCCCGCCCGGCTACCCCGACACCACCCGCACGTTCTACAGCCCGGTCGACCAAGTACACGAGGCGCTCAAAGCCCTGTTGACGTCGGCCAACAAAAGCATCGTCGTGGCGATGTACGGCTTCGACGACCCAGAGCTGAATTCGGTCCTACAGTCCGCGCTGAAAAACGAAGCGGTCTTTGTGCAAATGAGTCTCGACTCCACGCAAGCCGCCGGCGCGGCGGAGAAACCCCTGCTGGCGCCTTGGCTCAACGACAAAGTCGGCAACAGCATTGCCATCGGCCACAGCGAGAAGTCAGCGATCATGCACTTGAAGATGGTGCTTATCGACGGCGTCGACGTCATCACCGGCTCAACCAACTGGTCCACCGGCGGAGAATCCAAGCAAGACAACCAACTCACGGTCATCCGCGACCCGTTGGTGTGCGCGGAAGCCCGCTCGCGCATCGACATCATCCACGACGGCATGCTCAAGCAGATGGCCCAGCAAGCGGCGGGCAAAGGCTCAGCGACGGCGCAAGCGTAGCCGTCGCTTTGCCGGCGGTCGGCGAGACACATAGGGCCACGGTTGATTTCGCTCCGGCACCGAGTTGGCTCGGGCGTGCTTGAGCTGTGTCAGCAAGTGCTGGCGCAATTCATCCAAGTCCGGATCGCTCCACCGGTTGCGCGACTCCGTCGGATCGGCGGTCAGGTCGTACAGCTCCCACTGGTCGTCGAGCGGGCTCATCCGATACGCCTCTCCGCCAAGGCCATTGGCGGCAAGGTGCCGGACTCCTGGTTCGGTCCAGGTCGCGGGATCGTCGAACGTGCGTACCAGCTTCCACAGCTGACCGTCGACGCCGACGACCAGCCCCTCGAAGTTCGACGCCACGTGTGCGGCCAGCCGGATGCGCAGCGGCGCAGGCGGATTCACCGTCTGCTTCAACCGTCGTGCCAGGCCTGAGGCGCCGCTGTCGCCCTCGAGGATGTTGTCTCGGGTCATCAGGTAGACCGCGCGAGTGTCGTCGGCCGGCGCCCCGTCCACGACCGGCATCAAGTCGCGGCCGGGCAGCGCGTGAACTTCGGAGAACGACTCGGCCAGCTCGGCGGCCACCGCCGCGACGTCGACCCCGGCCGCCCCCAGCAGGGTTGGCACCAGGTCGACATGCGACGTCGGTGCGTTGATCACCCGCGGTTCGGTGGCACGCGAACCGATCCGGGCGATCACAAACGGCACCCGGGTGGCCTCGTCGTAAAGGTTGAACCACTTCTGGTGCAGCCCGCCGTGGGCCCCGAGCAGATCACCGTGGTCGGAGGTGCGAACAACCACCGCGTTGTCCGATCCGCCGTCTATGACCGCCCGCAAGACCTGGTCGATCGGCCCGTCCACCTCGGCGTGTAGCCGGTAGTAGAGGTCGCGGTAGCGCTGCGCATTGCGGTCGTAGGCACGATCGATCACCGGAGCGGGGCCGTATGCGGTGTAGTAGGCCTCCCGGAACGCGATCTGCGCTGCCGGTTTGGTGGCCAAGTCCTCGTCGGCGGTGGGCGCGGCGGGCACGTGCGGCGGATCCAGCGGTGAGGGCTTGACTGGGCTGCGCCGCACCCATGCCGGGAACAGCACGATGTCGTGGGGGTTGACGAAGCTGGCCACCAACAGAAAGGGGCGCAGCGCGTCTGCGTCGCCCGCGCGGCGGCGCCTGTACCGGTCGAACAGCCATCGGACGACGCGGTCAGCGGTCAATGGGTCGCGGCGTACGCCGGCGTCCGACAGCGACGCCCCGTGTGGTTCCGGACCGACCCATCCGGAAAAGCCATACGGCGCAAGGGGATCAGCATCAAGGTAACGCTGTACCGCGGCCTGGTCGACCAAACCGTCGTCGTCATTGGTCGCCAGCACCCGCCCGTCGGCGTCGTGCAGATCGGCATGCGAGATGTGCCATTTGCCGTCGTAGCGGGTGTCGTAACCGGCTGCGCGGAACCAGTTGCCCAGCGTGGGCACTTCGCCTTGACGCAGCCAGCGCATGCGCGAGTCGTCGGACATCTTGCCCAGGCCGTCGGTCTGGGTGACGCCATGCAAGTCCGGATAGTGACCGGTGAAAATCGTTGGGCGGCTGGGCACGCAGGCCAGTGAGCCGGTGTAGTGCCGCTGGAAACTGACGCCATGCTCGTCGAACCACTTGCGGGCGGGCAACGTTCGGTCGCGCCACGCGAGCACTTTAGGCGATTCGTACGGCGGAACAGCGCGTTCCTCGTCGGTCATCAGGATGATGATGTCGGGGCGATCAGACACCGGCCTTCTCCCATCGCTTCGCCAGCCCGGTCAGCAGCACCTCGGTCTGTGGCAGCAGCATGCGGCACAACGTGCGCTCGGCGAGCTTTTGCATTGAGTGAGAACCGATTTCGACGGTGCTGGTCAGCGTCACCACGGTGGTGCCGTTTTGCGCAGCCCGCAATGTCCACCGGTTGTTGAACCGGCGTACCCGCTTGGGTAGGCCTTCGACATCATAGGCAAGTGCCCACGTCGGGTCGAATTCGGTGATCCGCTCCACGAGCGCGTTGCGTCCGATCTGGACGCGCCGGGTAGTGCCGACATGCTCGCTGGTGTGATTGAGGATGCAGGAGTGATCGACGTTGTCCGCCCACGAACTGATCGAGCCGAAGTCTGCCAGGACGTCCCAGATTTCCTTCGGCTCGGCCGCGACGGTACGACTGCGGTAGATGTCAGCCATCGGCTGAGGTTACGCCGCCAGCTGGCGGCACAGTGCAGGTGGCCGCCGCCGAGGGTGCGGCTAGCCGCACGTTGAGCGTCGAAAGTGCGGCCAGTCGCACGCTCGCGCCGCGGCGGCCGTCATCTCGCGCCGCTGGCCGGGCCCAGCATGTCCTTCCATCCGCTGTCTCCCGTTTTCGTCGAATTGTCGACCGCGTACTTCACGCCGTCGGGCCCTGTCAGTTCACCACTCTGCGGACTGTAGATGGCCGAGGGCGGCCCGCTGGGAACGTAAACGCAGGGATTGGGTTGTTGCCCATTGCATTCCACGGTGCCCGAGCCCGGCCGCGATAACGGGTCGCTGACCGGCGGCGGGGTCTGGCCGCCCGGCGGCAGCTTGTCGGCGGGTGCTGGGTTAAGGCCCGTATTGACCGACGGCGCGGGTATCACACGGCCGGGATCGACCGGTTGATCGCATCGCGCACCCGGCGCCGGACAGTTGCGGATCTGATTGGGGTCGCCGTACCACGGGTTGGTGCCTAACGGAACATACGGTTTGGGGTCGCGGCACTCCCGAGGCGTCGCGGCACGTTTACCGGGGACATCGACACAAGGAATGTTGCGGGCCCCGCGCACGACGTTGGCCGGGTTGTCCTGCGGGATCTTGCAATATAGTCCGGACGGCAGCGGCGCCAGGCTGGTCTCTGCCGGAGACCGCCACTGGGATGCCGGAAGGAACCCCGTCATACATGGCGGTGGCTGGTTGATCGTCAGCGCAGTGTCAAGCGAGGCGTAGCCCGGAAATGACACGGTCTCCGTCTGTCCTGCCGCTACGTTTTGCGGCAGGAATACCAGTATTTGCTCGACGCCCTTGTGGTAGCGCTTGAGCATCTCGAGCACGATTTCGAGATTCGCAAAGGTCTGGGGAAGCGTGTCGCGGATGTCGTTGAATACCGAGTTGACCTGATCCGCGGTGGGTGCCGCTTGGTCGAGGATGTTTTGCACGTGCTGGTCGTTCTGAGCAGTCTGCGCGGCAAGGACATTCAAATTGTGCGACCAGCGTTTGATCGAGGTGCTCGAGTCGACCTGGCTTTCCAAGATCGGTGCAGAGTTTTCAATGATGTCGTCGATTTCGGAGATGTTGGTCTTGAAGTCACCGGCGA
>DAIODV010000130.1:0-9338 GCA_036746615.1 Mycobacterium sp. | reverse complement strand
GAAAGAACTCCTAGCCCGCTGGAGCTAACCCGAATCCGGTGGAGCCGTTGGGCCCCACCGGATTCGGGCCGCACAAACTATTTCGTGATCGCGATGCGCTGCGGCTGAGTCCCGGCGTAAGCACCGGTGACCCGCACGGTCAGCACGCCGGCGTCGTAGGACGCCGCGACGGCTTCGCTCGTGACGTGCGCGGGCAGCCGGAACGACCGGCGGAACGAGCCGTAGCGGACCTCGCGCAGCGTGCGCCCGTCCTTGTCTTCGGCATGCTCGTCGCGGCGCTCACCGTGGATGACCAAGCGGCCGTGCTCAATCTCGACGTTGACATCCTTCTCGACGTCCACGCCGGGCAGTTCCAAGCGGACGACTGCGTCCTCGCCGTCCTTGACGATCTCAGCGGCCGGGTTGAAGCCCTCGGCTACCGGCTTGAGCCAGTCGGTCGCGGGGGCTGGGCCGAAGAAGTCGCGCATCCAGCGGTCGACATCCCAGGCGGGTCGTGACCACAAGGTCAGGTTGCTCATTGGTATCTCCTCGTGCTTGGTGGTTGCCGACGCTTTGCCGGCCTACCCGTACAAACCTGAGTCGACCACGCTTAAGTTCCAGCTGGGCGTTCGCCTTCAGCGAACGGGTCAGACCAGTGCCGGTTCGACGCTTTCGTCGATCGCCAACCGATAACCGCGTTTGACAACGGTCGCGACAATATTCCTGTCACCCAATGCTTTTCGTAGTCGCAGCACCGCAGTGTCCACCGCGTGAGGGTCGTTGCCGCTGCCTGGCAGAGTTTGCAGCAGTTCCCGTCGGGCGACCACGACGCCCGGACGGTGTGCCAATGCGCGCAGAATCGCCATCGCGGCCGGGGGCAGCGGCTGAAGTGTGCCGTCAACCATCACGTGGGAGCCGCGGATCTCGATCCGGTGGCCGGCTGCCTGCACTGCGCGCGACCGCAGCGCGGGCAGGTCCTCGGCGATGTGTCTGGCCAGCGCGGCCAGTCGCATTCGTTTCGGCGACGATGTCGGAATCCCTAGGCGCACCAAGGGCTGTGCGGTGACAGGGCCGATGCACATGGCCCGCACATCGGCGCGTAGCGCGTCCAGCAACTGGTCGGAGAGGCTCAGATCGTCGGCCCGCATCAACGTCGCTGCCACGGCCGGCGCCGAGGTGAAGCTCACGGCGTCGAAATGGCGCTGGGCGATCTGCGCGACGAGGCGGTCGAAATCGCCGCCTCTGGGTACCGGTTTCCACCGGTACACCCGGATCGGCACGACCGCTGCGCCCGCGGAGCGCAGCTCGTCGAGAAATTCCGGAAACGGATCCCAGTCGTCGGTGGCGCCGTGCAGTTGCACGGCGATGCGGCATCCCGCGATGCCGGACTGCCGCAGGTATTGCACGACCTCGCGCGCCGACTCGGTTTTCGGCGACCACTCCTCGGGCAGGCCGGCAGCGCGCAACGCGCCAGTGGACTTCGCTCCACGGGCAACCACCCGAGCCCCGGATAACGCCGCGGTCAACTCGCGGCCCAGCTGCCATCCGTCGGCGGCGGCCAGCCACCCGCGAAGGCCGACGGCGGTCGTGGCGACCACGATGTCGGGTGGACGGGCGATCAATGCTTGTGTGTTGCGGTGCAATTCGTCATCGTCGGGCAACGCCACCATGGTGATGGCCGCCGCATGATCGACTGCGGCGCCGTGGCGGCGCAGCAGCGCGCAGAGCTCGTCGGAGCGCCGCGCCGCGGTGACTGCCACTCGATAGCCGGCGAGTGGTGGCCCGGCGGGGTGACCCATATGAACTGTCTATGCCCGACAGATTTCGGGTGAATTACCAAGTAATTACCGTTACCAGACGTCGCCGTCGCGCCAGTCGCACGCCAACTCCGCGGCGGGGTCCAGGCTGATCCCGACCGGCAGGACAAACACCGAGCCGTCGTCGTCGGGGGTCCGCGTCGTCCCGGCGGGTGCGATCACCGACGTCGTCCCCTGCCACGGCAGCCAACCGCGCAACGTATACAGCCGCCTGCCCCGGTCTGAGGAGCTGAGCGCGCCGAGCTGATAGCCGCCGCGGATTACTTGCTCGCAGGCATCGAGTATCGCGATCGCCAGCCCTTGACCGCGCCAGTCCTCCCGCACCGCAACGGCTTCGACATAGCCGCAGCGCAACGCGGCACCGCGGTAGAGCAGGCGTCGTTGTACGACCGCACCGTGGGCGATGATCGCGCCGTGATCCCAGATCAGGGCATGCATCCCGCCGAGCGCGTGGTCCCAGTCGGTGTCGCTGAACTCACCGGCGAACGCGTCGTAGACCATCTCGTAGGCGCGCTGCCGGGCCTCGCCTTCGAGGTCGGCGGTGTGAACCAGGCGGGCGGTGTGTACCTGGGTGGGCACACTGCTGGTTTACCAGGTGGACTAGCCGACCGCCATCGAACGTGACGCAGAAGCATGTGCAGCCCTCGGTCGCGACCAGTGCAGCCGCACGTATTGCCCAGGACGCACCTGGGCGACGTTGTCGATGTCTTCGTCGGCGATCACGCCGACCACCGGGTAGCCCCCGGTGACGGGGTGATCGGGACCAAGGATCACCGGTAAGCCGTTGGGCGGCACTTGAATCGCGCCACGGGTGGCTCCCTCGCTGGGCAGCACCCGATCCGGCGAGCTGTACTGCAGTGCGCGTCCCTCCAGCCGCATCCCCACCCGGTCGCTGCGGTCGGACGCCATCCAGATGGTGTGCACGAGGGCGTCGGGGTCGGCGAGCCAGTCGTCGCGCGGTCCGGGTACCACTCGTAGCTCCACCAGATGCTCGTTGATCGGCGCCACTGGCGCCTGGTCGAGTTCGGGATACTCGTCGGTGTGTTCGCCGACCGGTAGGACGTCGCCGGGTTGTAGCGGCAACGGGCCGATCGCAGACATGACGTCGTAGCTGCGGGAGCCCAGCACCGGGGTCACATCGATGCCGCCACGCACTGCCATATAGCTTCGCAGTCCAGCGTACGGAGTGCCCATCGAGACCACCTGGCCATCGCGAACATGCTGAATGCTGTTGCTGCCAAACAAGATTCCGTCGATACGCGGGTCGGTGTCGGCGCCGGTGACCGCGATGTCGACGTCTCCGCCGCGGACTCGGACGGACAAGCCGCCGAAGGTCACCTCGATCGTGGCGCGGTCGTCGGGGTTGGCGACCAGCCGGTTGGCCAGCGTGTGCGAGCGTCGGTCAGCGGCCCCAGATCTGGTGACGCCGATATCGGCCAAGCCGACCCGGCCGAGGTCCTGGATGAGTGCGAGCGGACCGGTACGCAAGATCTCCAAGGTCACCATCGACGCTCTCCTTCCCGCTACGCGGCTCGGAACTGGACCCACATGCCCGGCGTAAGCAGCGCCGGATTCGGACGATCGATGTCCCACATGACCACGTCGGTATGGCCGATCAGCTGCCATCCGCCGGGGGAGCGGCGTGGGTAAATTCCGGTGAATTCACCGGCCAGGCCCACCGCGCCGGCCGGGACGGCTGAGCGCGGCTCCGCGCGCCGGGGCACCGCCAGCCGTGGGTCACCGCCAACCAGATACGCGAAACCTGGTGCGAATCCACCGAATCCGACTTGCCAGGGAGTAGCCGTGTGCGCGTTGATGACCTGTGCGGTGGTCAGCCCGGTAAGGTCAGCCACCTCGGCAAGATCGGCACCGTCGTAGACGACGTCGATCGTCATGGGCTCTTCCGGCGAGGCGGTCGCAGCGGCGTCGGGAGCAACCTGCAATGTGCGCAGTTGCCGGCGGATTGCGCTCTGACGGTGAGGGCGGTCGAGCTTCAGCAGTACCGTGCGCGAGGCCGGGACGATGTCGAGCACGCCGGGCAGCGCAGCGTCGCGGAGAGTGGCCGCCCACGCCAGCACGTCGGCGGTGTTGTCGAACTGCAACAGCAGCGCGTGATCACCGTAGTCCAGAACGGTGTCCACCACGCTCGACTCCATTGCCACGCTCATTACTCGACAGTAACCCCTTGGCGGGGAATCGAAACCAGATTTTCGAGCACTGCCAGAGCTGCCTTAGCCAATGCTCAGGCCCGGCCGTTCTAGTGCAGGATATTGGCGATGAGCGGGGGCAATTGATCAGCCACCAGGGGGTAGCTGAGCGGCGATGCGAACGCGATCGCGCCGGCTTGGTCCGTGGTGGTGAACACGCTGCGCGCGCGAAGCGCCGCGACGTCGGGATTGCTCAGAAGGTCGGCTTGATCGCCGTCGTTTTCAGTCGTCCAGATCAAGAGGTCGGCGGCGTCGAGGACCGCCTTGATCTTGTCGCGCGGAATGAACGCGCGCTGCTGATCGACCGCGAACGGCGTGATGCTGTCTGCAATAGCCAGACCCATTTGGGCCAAGAACTCGGTGCGCCAACCAGTTGTCGCAACCACGTTGTCAAGGTGGCGCTTGCCGTCCAGTAGCAGCACTTTCCGGTTTTTGAATTGCGGATATTTATCCGCGACACCGGCGAAACTGCGGTCGACGTTGCTGATCAGTGATTGCATCTGGTCACGCTGAAAAACCGCCTCACCGATCGCGGTGGCTTGGTCTTTCCACGGCTCGAAGAATGGATAGCCGTCGGATTGCGGAAGCGTCGGCGCGATTGCGGACAGTTTCTCGTAGGTGTCCTGATCGACCCCGGCGTCGGTGGCGACGATCAAGTCGGGTTTCAGGCCGGCGATCTGCTTGACCTGAATTCCGTTGTCCAGGTTCAAAACAACGGGTTTGGCGCTGCCGAGTTTGGGTCGGGCCCATGGCCACACCCCGAACGGCTGGTCGCCGAACCAGTTGGTTATCGCGATCGGTACGACGCCCAGCGCCAGCAGGTCGTCCTGGGCGGTGAAACCGGCGCTGACCACCCGCTTGGGTGGCGCCGGGACAGTCGTCTCACCGAAAACGTGCTTTAGCGTCACCGATCCGGCGGCATTGCCGCCGCCCGATGGCGATTTCTTGTCCGACGAGCAGGCCGGTGGAGCGGCGAGCATGAGCATTCCCGCCGCAGCGCCGGCGCGCAAAAAGCCGCGGCGACTCCATTGCTCTCGCATCGCGTGAGCCTACAACTTTCGCGCAGGTCAGGTCCGAAGTTTGAAATCGCTTGCGGCGCTAGGTTCCACATCCGGCAACGAGAAACTTGATCACCCTGTCGTTGCCGCGGTCGGCCACATAGACGTTATTGGTGCCGTCGACGGCGAGTTGCATCGGCGTGTTGAGGCCGGTCAGCCCGAGCGGGGTCGGTGCGTTGGAGCCGGGCGGCAACTTCAGCACCTGGTTGTTGTCGTGCTCGCTGACGTAGATCGCGCCCGTGTCGTCGACCGCCACGCCCCAGGGCACGGTGAGACCCGTGATCGGCACCACCGTCTGGCCGTTGGAGCCCGCTTCCAACTTGACCACCCGGTTGTTGTCGGTGTCTGCGACATACACGTTGCCCGAACCGTCCACCGCCACCCCGTCGGGATTCTTTAGGCCATCGAAAGGCAGCACCGTCTGGTCGGTCGAACCAGCAGCCAACTTCAGCACCCGGTTGTTACCGCGGTCGGCCACATACACGCTGCCGGCGCTGTCCGTCGCGATGCCCTCGGGGTAATTGAGGCCGTTGAACGGCAGCACCGTCTGGTTGTTCGAACCGGCCGCCAGCATCACAACCCTGTTGTTGAAATCGGTGACATACACTGCTCCGGCTTTGTCCACTGCCACCCCCTGGGGCTGGTACAGGCCGGAAAACGGCAGCACCGACGGGGTGCTCGACCCGGATGCCAACTTCACCACCCGGCCGAACATGGCCTCACTGGCGACATAGACGGCACCAGCGCTATCCACGGCCACCCCGCCCGGGGACAGGCGGAAGTCGAGGCCGTTGAATGGCAGCACGTTTTGTCCGCACACCTGCGACGATCGCCCTGCCTGCTGGTGCGGCCTCGCAAGGTATCCCAAAATGGCAACCAGCACGACCACAACCGCGGCGGCGAGAATCCACAGCTTGCGATAGCGATTGGGCTCGGGTGCGGCCCGACCAAAGTCAGGACCCGAGGGCAAGGGTGGCCGGCCATACGCCGTTGGGTTCCCGGGCGGGCCGAACTGGCTGCCACCGGCGGCTGCCACCGCCGGACGCGCCATTGTCGCCGCCGCGGCAGCGTCCTCGCCGTGCCGCAGGATGCTTTCGGCCTGGTGCTGATCGGGCACGGTCAGCGCGTCGAGGGCGGCATTGGCCAGATCGCCCGCGCTGCGATAACGCTCCTCGGGGTTCTTGGCCATCCCTTTGGCGATTACCTGATCCACGGCCACCGGGACCGCTCCAGGTCGCAGTTGGCTTGGCCGCGGCGGAGCCTCTGTCAAATGTGCGGCGACCGCCCGCTCGATGCTGTCACTCCGAAACGGCGGCGACCCGGTCAGGCACTCGCACAACACGCAGGCCAGCGAATAGATATCGGAGCGGTAGGTGAAGTCATCGTTGGTGAACCGTTCGGGGGCCATGTACTTGTAGGTTCCCATCGCCGTCCCGGTTTGGGTCAGCCCAGGGTCGGCCGCAGCACGGGCGATACCGAAATCCACCAGATAGGCGAAGTCGTCGCCGGTGATGAGGATGTTCTCCGGCTTGACATCGCGGTGGGTCACCCCGGCGGCGTGCGCAGCATCCAGTGCACTGGCGACCTGACGCACGATGGCCACCGCCCGCGGCGGTGGCAGGGGACCGCCGCGCCCCAAAACCTCGTGGAGGGAGGCTCCGTCGATCAGGCGCATCTCCAGGTACAGCTTCCCGTCGATCTCGCCGTAGTCGTGGATCGGCACCACATGCGGCTCGGTCAACCGGCCTGCGGCCTCGGCTTCACGTAGCATCCGCGCGCGAAACACCGGGTCGCCGGAGTATTGCGGTGAGATCAGCTTCAACGCGACTACCCGTCGCTTGCGCATGTCTTCGGCCTCGTAGACCTCGCCCATTCCCCCGCTGCCGAGTAGGCGTATCAGCCGATAGGGCCCGAACCACGATTCGCCCCGCGAACCCGGATTGCCTTGGCTCATCGTCGACCCTGCCTTCGGCTAGGAGATAGCGCTCACTGCCGCCGCCAGTCTCGATTTGAACGAACTCGGCAGCGGAATGGACCCGTACTGATCTAACCCGTCTTGGCCCGGACCAATTGCGGCCTGCATGAACGCTTTTACCGCCGTGCCGGTCGCCGAATCCGGATACTTCGAGCACACCACCTCGTAGGTAGCCTCCACGATCGGGTAAGCACCGGGCTCCGTCGGCTTGTAGAACGACGACGTGTCTACTACCAGGTCGTTGCCCTGCCCCTTAATCTTGGCGCCCGCAATCGTTTTGCCGACCGAGCTGCTCGTGATCATCACCGGATCCGGACCCGCTGACGTGATGATCTGGGCCATGCTCAACTGCTTGCCCACCGCGAAAGACCACTCGTTATAGGAGATCGCCCCATCAGTGCTCTGGACGGCACCCGAGGAACCGTTATCTCCCGCGAATCCGTCGCCGACGCCGCCGAGGAACGTCTGACTGGAGCCCCGACCCCAAGCACCATTGGATGCGGCAGCGAGGTATTTCTGGAAATTGGATGAGTTAGCGGATTGGTCGCTGCGGAATATGACGTGTATGGGCGACGAGGGCAGGGCCGTGCCTGCGTTGAGCGCCTTGATCGCCGGGTCATCCCATTGTGTGATCCCGCCGTTGAAGATCTTTGCGATCGTGGGTCCGTCCAGATTCAGCGAACCCACGCCGTTGACGTTGTAGGTGACCGCGATCGGTTCAAACACTGTCGGCAGGTCCCATGCCGGCGAACCGCACCGCGATTCCGCCCTTTCGGGCTGGCCCTTTGATGGGTTCAACGGGTCGCCGGAACCCGCCAAATCTGTGACGTTGCTGAGGAAGTCCTTCACCCCGGCGCCGGAGCCGTTTGCGTTGTAGTCCAGCGTGTAGCCGGGGCATGCATGGATATAGGCGTAGACGAATTGTTCCATCGCGTTCTCTTGCGCGGTTGCGCCGCTGGCTTTGAGCTTCTGCTTGCCACCGCAGTCCACCTGCGCCGACGAAGCATGGCCACCACATCCCGATAACACCAGCGAGCCGGCGACCAGCAGGGTCAGCGCGGCGCGGGATCGGACGAAATTCACGGAGCCCTCCGAGAAACCAGGGGGGACGAACTCTGCCGCCGGATCGAGCCGAGTCGCTGAACTGCATTCCCTCGCCGGTATTGGGCCAAACGCGTGAACACACCGTGAATATACAAACCTGTGGAGATGGATGGAGGATTACAGCGATCGGCCCCGAGCGGGGTGCTAGAACGTAGCATCGGGTGTTGATGGACTGTGCGCAGCTGGATGCCGAAACCGGTGCCGATGATGCTGATGTCGCGGCTCCGGCATTGCGCGCGGTGAATCTAACGTTGGGTTTTGGTGCCACAACCGTGCTCGACGATGTAAGCCTTGATTTTCCCGCTCATAGCATCACTTCGTTGTTGGGGCCGACGGGCTCCGGCAAGACAACCTTCCTGCGCACCCTGAATCGGATGAACGACAACGTGTCCGGATACCGCTACAGCGGTGACGTCCTGTTGCGTGGACGCAGCATCTTCAAAAACCAAGACCTGATGGAATTTCGCCGCAAAGTGGGCATGCTGTTCCAGCGTCCCAATCCATTTCCGATGTCGATTTTGGACAATGTCGTTGCGGGTCTGCGTGCGCATAAACTGGTGTCCCGCAAGGACTTCAAGAGTGTCGCGCAGGCGCGTCTGGCCGAAGTAGGCCTCTGGGACGCCGTTAAGGATCGCCTCAGTGATTCGCCATTCCGGCTTTCTGGTGGGCAACAACAGCTCCTGTGCCTGGCGCGCGCCCTTGCAGTGAACCCGGAGGTCTTGCTGCTTGACGAGCCGACCTCATCGCTGGACCCCGCCACGACCGAGAAAATCGAAGAGCTCATTCGATCGCTGGCCGACCGGCTCACCGTGATCATGGTGACCCACGATCTTGCGCAGGCCGCCCGTATCGGTGACCGGACCGCCTTGTTCTTTGACGGCAGGTTGCTGGAGGACGGGCCTACCGAACAGCTGTTCATGTCGCCGAAGCATGCGGAGACCGTCCGCTATGTCTCCGGACTGTTCGGAGACCGTCATCTTCTCGGTGTGGTAGTCGGGGCCACAGACGCCAACGAGGAAAAGAAAGGTGAGTGAGGGTTGTGAAAATCTCTCTGCGTAGCCTGCTGGTTGCGATGTCATTGATCCTGATCGCAGGGACTTCTGGGGCCTGCGGATCGAACTCGACAAGCGGTTCGTCCCACCCGGGAACCAGCACCGGCACCGTCGCGACAACCCCCGCGACATCGAAGGTGGCACTG
>DAIODV010000129.1:0-9348 GCA_036746615.1 Mycobacterium sp. | reverse complement strand
GTTCGGCCATTGGGTCGTAGATCTGGCGCAGCACCGGGGCCATCTTCTGGCTCACCCGGCCCGCCACGATCATCAGATCGGCCTGCCGGGGTGTCGCCGAAAACCGCTCCATACCAAAGCGCGCGATGTCGAATCGCGGGCCGGCGGTGGCCATCATCTCAATCGCGCAGCAGGCCAACCCGAACGTTGCCGGCCACAGCGAGTTCTTGCGGAAGTATCCCGCCAGCGTTTCGACGGTCGTCAGCAAGAAACCGCTCGGCAGTTTCTCCTCTAGGCCCACGTCTTACCTCAATCCCAGGTCAGGCCGCCGCGGCGCCATACGTATGCGTAGGCCACAAAGACCGTGAGCATGAACACCACCATCTCGACCAGTGCAAATAACCCGAGCTGGTCGTAGCTGACCGCCCACGGGTACAGGAACACGATTTCGATGTCGAAGACGATGAACAGCATCGCGGTCAGGTAGTACTTCACCGGGAACCGCTGCCCGCTGCCTGCGTGTGGCGCGTTGGCCGGCTGGTCGCTGGGCTCGATCCCGCATTCGTACGCCTCGAGCTTTGCCCTGTTGTAGCGCGACGGGCCGGTGATCTGCGCGAGCACGACCGAGCCGAGCGCAAAAGCAGCGGCGATCCCCCCAAGCACCAGGATGGGCAGGTACAAATTCATGCCGCGAAGACGCTCCCTCACTGTTCATCGATTGGGCGCTGACTGTGAGCGCAACCACAGCCTAGCGATCGTGTGTGGTCCCGCGCTCAGCAGTCTAGATGTGACCTCAACCACAGCCTGGCGGGTGGTCTGCCGCTCGGAGAATTCGGCTACGACCGGTTGATGAAATGGGCAGAGCGCGAACCTATTCCGCTTGTCGCGCGCGACGGTAGATCGGGTTGCGGCTGCGCTGTCCGGGCTGCGATCAGCCTCGATCAGTCAGCTAATGCACCGCAGGGCGCAGCAACTCCAGCACCGTGCGGCTGAGCCGAATCGGGTCGATCGGGTGCGAGACCGCTGCCTCGGCCCGCGACCGGCTGGCCAGCCAGGCATCGTCGCTCCGCCCGGTGAGCACCACGATCGGCGGCCCCTGCGCGATTTCGTCCTTCAGCTGTTTGGCGATGCCCATCCCGCCTTCTGGGGTAGCTTCGCCGTCGAGGATGGCCAGGTCAACGTTTCCGGCGTCCACCTGCTGGATGACGACGGGGCCGGTCGCCACTTCGATGTAGCTCAGCTCGGGCAGATCCGGGTGCACCCGTTTGCCCAGCGCGAGCATGACGTCCTGTCGGGTCTGTGCGTTGTTGCTGTACACGAGGACCCGCAGCGGGCTGGTGGCAGACACGGTGCAGATGGTACTGCCCGGCGACGATGCAGGCTGGCTGTAGTCCTACCGCGGCGCCCGCACAAAGCACATGTCGGCCGAAGCGGTCGCGGTATCGGCGATCATGCCCACCCGGTTCCAGTCCAGGTTGAACTGAGCCCGGTTGACCTCCGTAGTCGCCGATACCCGCACCGAGCCGTCGTCGAGCAGCACGATCCGGACCGGCAGCGGTACCGGCGCCTCGACGCCCTTGATGGTGAAGGTGGCCCGCAGATCAGCAGCGTTGCCCGTGGTCGGTTCCACCGCAGTGACCACCACGCTGATTTCCGGAAAGCGCTCGACGTCGAAGAAATCGGCCGAGCGCAGATGCTGGTCGCGTCGACCGATTCCGGTGCGCAATGACGCCGTCTGGATGTCGAGGCGACCGAAGATGGCCCCTTTGCCGGTGATCTGGCCATCGGCGCTGAAGTCGGCGAAGTGGCCTTTGACGCTGATCAGGCCCCACATGTTCTTGATCTTGAAGCCGATCGTCGATTTATCGGGGACGAGGTTCCATACCCCGGCGGTGTCGGGATCGCTCAGCAGTGTTTCCACGGTCGTCATCAGCACCTCCGTTGCCGTGCTAGCTCGTCAGCGGGGCGAGTTCGGCTGGGTCGAAGTACTCGTCGATACGGCTGATCAGGGCTTGAGAACTAGGTGTGCCACCCAACTTAATCACGATGCAGACCCGCAGTGCGATCGATGCGCCATCGTGGCCGGTGGCGTGCAGGATGTGCTGCTGAACGAAGCCATCAGCGAACAGCTGGCGGTCGAGGATTTCGTAGCGGCGTCGTGTGGTGACGCCAATGAACCATCGCAGCACCTTCAGCGCGCGCACTTTGTCGTTGTCGCGGCGGGCGCCAACCCGCCACACGGCGATGTCGTCATCGAAGAGCTGATCGAGCGCCGCCTCGTCGCTGCGCTCTATCGCCGCGAACAGTTGATCGGCCACCTTGTTGATCGTGGCGGCGTCGACTGCGGGCATGGCATGACCGTACCCGTCAGCAAAATCAAAACAGTGTGCCGCAGTACGGTGCCCGTGAAAATCGTTGCCAGTTCAGCCAGGCCGAGCTTGATGTCCGGGGGCTCCTCATGCGGTGTGCAGCTGGGTTACCCCATTTTCACGGGAGTACTGCGTGGCCACGTAATGCCGTGCGGCAAAGGGCTTTTCGCGACTAGCGGTCGTAGCCGGGGTGGGCAACTGCGAGGCGATGACGCACCAACGCCTGCAAAGCCGATTTCAGCCGGTCGCTGGCCCCGTCCAGGTTTCCGGCGCGGATAGCGGCAGCCAGTTGCGCCTCGTCGTCAAACCCGGCGTCAGCCAGGGCTTTGGTGACTTCGCCGGCCGATTCGTCGAGCAATTCACGTTCGACGATACGCAGCACGTTGGCCGCGACTCGGGCGTGGAAGTTCACCTGACCGGTCGTCGACTCCCGGACGTCGGTTTCGAGGAATTCGGCGACCGCAGCGACAAGTTCAGCCGCGGTCGGACGGCCATGCAGTGGGCCGGTCGTCATCAGGTTGCGGGTGCCTCGGGACCGCGGCCCACGCCCGTGCGCAGCTTCACCGATGCGGAGTAAGCCAGCGAGCGAAATCGCAGCACCGGATCGTCCGAGGGCTCGATGCCGTCGGTGACGCGCATGGGGTCGAAAACCACGATGTCGCCGCCGTGCTCGCGTTCGGTGTCGGCGCGAGTGATCTCAAGGGTGCCGACGGTGACGGTTTGAGTACTGCGCCAGGGTTTCGACGGATCGACGGTCGAATCGCCGTCGGCCGCGATCTGCACTTGGTAGGACAACCGGGCTGGTCCTGATGCGAGGCGCTCGTCGAGTTCTTCGATCAGGAAATCCGGGCTCTTTTCCGCCGCGACCCGTGGTGGCAGGAATTCTTCGCCCGCGTCCGGTTGCAAGTGGTATCGAACGAACCGCGCGCTGCCGTCGGCGGCGACCCAGCGGAACGCGTGCAATCCGTGGTAGGCGACGGTCGCATAACTCGCCGGCACCCGGCTTGCGGCGCGCACGACGGGCAACGCGGCCAGAAAACGCGGATGGGTGGCGATATATCCGGCGAGGCGCAGTGGAGCGGTGATGCCGGGACGCATCGCGCGCAGTAAGTCGACGAACCCGTCGGGGGTGCCGGACGGGAACAGCGTCGCCGTCTGCGTCGACACATCGATGGTCGACCCGTCGGGCAGCGTGAACTTCACCGCCATACCGCGCACGCCCGGCGCGCCGTCTGGCTGCGCGGGATTGCCTGAGCCACTGGAGAACCGGACCAACGCCGGCACGGCCGAACCGCTCAGATGTGCGGCGCGGGATAGTTGAGCGGCCTCCGCGGTGGCTGTGAACGTGCCACGGTAGAGCTTGCCCTTGGCGTGCAAAGCCCGGTTGCCGGGTTGTGCCCCGCCGGCTGCGCGGATTGCATCGATTGCCTGATCAGGAGTGACCACAGCGGCATCCTATGCCTCGAGCAAGCTCAGCAGGTCCCACTCGGTCTCGCAGACCCGCCGGCCGATGGCCGCCAGTTCCACCGATCTGTTCTGCCCGCTCAAGTGCCGCTCCGCTTGGAAGCGGCAAATGACGCCCCAACGCAACGTCGCCAGGACAAGCCACCAATGAAACGCCACACGATCGATCACAGCCCCGCCGGCAAGTTCGTAGGCGGCAAGAAAATCCTCGACACTTCCTAAACCGCCGGCGGCGTGGTCGGCCGGAGCGCCGAACCGCCAGGCCCGAATGCAGAACCAGGCCAGGTCTTCATAGACCTCACCGATGTGCACCAGCTCCCAATCGAGCACGGCAGCCAGCTCGGATCCATCGACGATGAGGTTGCCCATCCGAAAGTCGCCGTGCACCAGCCGCCGCGGTGACGGTGCCGGCCGGTTTGCGCCGAGCCACCGAAAAGCCCACTCGAAAGTGGCGGTCGTGTCGGCCATGGCATCGAGGCGTTGGCGCCATTCGTCGAGTTGATCCTCGCGAATCAGGCCAGGATCGTTCGGGTCGGCGCGGTGAATGGCGGCCAGCGCCTGCGCGCACTGGCGTAACAGTCGCGCCCGACCCGCGTCGTCGAGCTGGCGCTGGATGCGACGAACGATGGTCTCGCCCTTGATCTCGTCGCAGATCAAATACGGATTGCCCAGGGACGCAGGCGAATCGTCGGCAACCAGCACGTGGGGTACCGGCGCGCCGGCGGCAGCAGCGGCGGCCTGGGCGCGAGCTTCCAGCTCCATTCCTGCGTGCACATCGTCAGGCGGGCCGATGCGCAGGATCAGCGAGCGGCGTGCCTCGCCGGAGACGGCGTCGAATGCCCAGGTGGTTCGGCTGGCGCCACCAGTCAACGCGCGCAGGTTGTCGATCGCCACGTCGGCGCCCAGTAGCGGGCCCAACACCGCGGGCAAGCTGTCTTGCAGGTTCACTTCTGGCCGAATTTGAATAGCCGCTGCGCCACTCGGCGGATCTGAATCTCCTCGGCGCCCTCGGTGATCCGATAGCGGCGGTGATGGCGATAGATGTGCTCGAACGGCTCGTGGCGGCTGTAACCCAGGCCGCCGAAGACTTGCATCGCACGGTCGGCGGCGTCGCAGACGAGTCGGTTCGCGCGGTAGTTGGCCATCGACACTTTGTCGGACACTTCCATGTGGTGGTTGCGGTCCAGATGCCAGGCCGCGTACTGCACCAGCAGGCGCACCATTTGCGCCTCGGTCTGCAACTCGGCCAGCGGCCATTGCACGGCCTGATTGACCGCCAACGGCTTGCCGAACACAGTACGTTGGCCGGCGTATTCAGCGGCTCGATCGATGCAGTATTGCGCCGCGCCAAGACTACTGGCGGCTTGCCGAATTCGGTTCTCGTGCAAAAACGTTTGGGCAACCTCTAGCCCGTGATCCACCTCGCCGAGTACCGCGTCGGCGGGCACCCGCACATCGTTGAGTGCGACTTCGCCGTGGTCGGTGGGCATGTTGAACGTCCACCAGTAGTACGGGACGCTGAATCCGGGCGCGTCGGTCGGTACCAGAAACGCGGTGATGCCCCGGGCTTGGCCCGGCTCACCGGACGTGCGGGCGAAGATCAAGTCGTGGGTGGCACGGTGTACGCCGGTGTTGAACCGCTTGGACCCGTTGATCACCCACTCGTCGCCGTCGGGTTTCGCATGCGTTTCCAGCCACGTCGCATCGGAGCCGTGCTGTGGCTCGGTGAGCCCGAAGGCCATCGAACGTTCCCCGGTGATCAACGCTTCTGACCACAGGGCGCGTTGCGCGTCGGTGCCGAAGCGTTCCATCATGATCACCTGCGGGAAGTTCCCGACGATCGACGACTCGTTCTGCAGGTCGTTGTGAAGGCCAAGGCCTTTGTGCGCCAGATGTTCCCGGATCACGGCCATATCGACGTTGGTGCCGTCGCGGCCGCCCAGCGACGCCGGCAGCGCGTAGCGCAGCCAGCCGGCTTTGTCAGCGCGTCGACGCATCTCGGAGAGCAGATCCTCCCACTCCCGGGTCGGAATGCCGTCGTTATCCCAATCGGTGCGGGCATGCTCGCGCCGTTGGTCGAAGTACTGCATATGCTCGGCCTGCAATGGAGCGATCTCCCGCTCGATGAATGCGTCCATCTCGGCGAGCAGCCCCGGAAGGTGTTCTGGCAACGTGAAATCCACTGTGATCTCCTTACGTCCCGTACAGAGTTTTCTTCCAGATCGTCGACAATGTCGCAATGGCATCTTCGTCGCTGATCTCGATGCCGAGTCCAGATGGGCCGACGAACACCGTGGTGAAGTTCTCGAACAACAACGCAATAGCGGCCGCGATGTGCTCGGGATTGAGGTCGGCCGCATAGCCATGCTGCTGAGCGCGTCGCACCGACGCTGCGACGATGTCCATGCCGAACCGCCGGAATTCGTTTTGCACAGAGGCGAACCGCTGTTGGGTGGCCGCCAATTGCGCCATCGCGATCATGATCCCGATGTTCTGCTTGAACATGTTCCAGTAGCCCGTCACCACGGACGTGAAAAACGCATCGTCGTCCGCGGACTCCGGCAGGTGCAGGCTCAACCCGGATGCTGTGACGACGTCATGCAGGAACGACTCGGCCAAGGCGGCCAGAAGATCTTCCTTGTCGGCGAAATACCGGTAAAACACCGCCGCTGACTTTCCGGCCGCCGAGGTGATGTCGGCCAGCGTAGTGCCGTGAAAACCCCGCTCCGCGAACAGCTTACGGGCAGCCTGCTCGATGGCCGCGCGGGTTTGGCGGCCCTTGGCGGTCAAACGGTCGGTCGGCATCAGTTCCTGATCCGGTCGCCGGCGCGCAGCAGAGCGCTCGGCAAATCATGGCCGACAGCTGATCTCGCTACTTCAGCGGCGGTGATGGCGGCTTGCAGGTCGATGTCTACGTCGAAGCCGCTATCGCGCAGCAGATACACCAGATCCTCGGTGGCGATGTTGCCGGTGGCGCCGGGAGCGAACGGGCAGCCGCCAAGCCCGCCGACCGATGCGTCCAGCCGGGTGACTCCCGCGCTGACTGCGGCGTAGGCGCTGGCCAGCCCGGCACCGCGGGTGTTGTGGAAATGTCCGCCCAGCGGCAACTCGCCGATCACCGGACGCAGTTGTGCAATCAGCGACGTCACCCGCCCCGGGGTGGTGGTTCCAATCGTGTCGGCAATCGAAAACCGGTCGACGCCCCGCTCGCGTGCCGTTGCGGCGATGTCGACGACGCGCTGTGGTTGCGTGGGCCCTTCGAACGGGCAGTCCCATGCGGTCGCGACGATGACTTCGACGGTGACGTCGCCGTCGTGGGCGATCGCGACGATCTCGTCGATCTGATCGGTGGCCTCTTTACTGCTGCGTCCGACGTTGGCCGCGCTGAAGGCGTCGCTGGTCGACACCACGTATTCGATCGAACGCAGCCCAGCGGCGACGGCGCGGCGGGGGCCGTTGGGGCTTGCGGCCCGCGCAGAGAACTCGGTGTCGGGGTAGTTACGCAGTTCAGCCGCAACCTCGGCGGCATCGGCCATCGACGGCACCTTCTTTCGCGAGACGAAGGCGGTGGCCTCGACCTCCCGTACCCCGGTCGCCGCGACGGCCGCAAGCAGTTCCAGCTTGGCCGACAACGGGATTGGCTTTTCGATCTGCAACCCGTCGCGCAGCGACACCTCGCGAATATCGACGTGCTGGTTCATAACACCTCCTCGGCCCTTAGCTCCTCGAGCTCCTCGTTGGTCTTGCCGAGGAGGCCGATGTAGACGTCGTCGTTGTGTTGGCCGGGTCGCGCGGGGCCGGCGTTGCGCACACTGCCCGGCGACTCTGATAACACGGGCACGATGCCGGGACCCAGCACGGGCCGCGCGAGTCGTTCGTCATAGTGCTCGACGAGCATGTCGCGGGCCCGCAGCTGCGGATCGTTGACCACTTCGGCCACCGTGTTGATCGGGCCCGCGATCACCCCTGCGGCGGACAGGGTTTCGATGATCTCACCCGGCTCCCGCTCGGCAGCCCAGGCGCCGATGATCTTGTCGAGCTCGTCTTGGTTGCGCCCGCGGGCACCGTGGGTGGCGAAGCGGTCGTCGGCGGCCAGCTCGGGGCGGCCCATTGCTCGGCACAGCCGGGCGAACACGGTGTCCTGGTTGGCCGCGATCACTACCCAGGAGCCGTCGGAGCTGCGGTAGATGTTCGACGGCGCGATGCCCTCCAGGCGGGTACCTGACGGACCGCGCACGACGCCGCCGGCGTCGTAATCGGGGATCGTGGATTCCTGTACAGCCAAGCATGATTCGTTCAATGCGACGTCGACGACCTGGCCGTGCCCGGTGACGCTACGGCGGTACAGCGCAGCCAGCGCCCCCTGAGCGCCGAACATGCCCGCCAGGCTGTCGCCCAGCGACAGCGCCAGCCGCGGCGGCGGCCCGCCGGGGAAGCCGTTGAGGTGCCGCAGCCCGCTAGCCGCTTCGGCCACCGACGCGTAACCGGCCTTGTGGGCGTCGGGCCCGGTCTGCCCGTAGCCGGATACCCGCACCAGGATGATGCCCGAGTTGCGTTGGCTCAGCTCGTCGTAACCCAGGTTCCACTTCTCCAGGGTGCCCGGGCGGAAGTTTTCCACCACGATGTCGGATTTCTCGACTAGATCCAGGAATAATTCGCGACCGCGCGGGCGGCGCAGGTCCAACGTGATGGCTTTCTTGTTGCGTGCGTGCACCGTCCAGAAGACGTGGTGCCCGTCGACTTCGGCCTGGCCCCAGGTCCGCAACGGATCCGGTGCGCCGGGCGGCTCGACCTTGATGACTTCGGCGCCCATGTCGCCGAGCAGGCGGCCGGCAAACGGACCGGCGATCAGCGTGCCGAGTTCCAGCACGCGGATGCCGTCCAGCGGTCCCGTGGCTGTCATTCTTTGCTCGCGAAGTCGTGACGGATCAGCCAGTCGGTGACGACCTCGACAGCCGCACGCAGCTTGTCGCGTTGATCAGCTCCGGCGTAATAGTGTGTGGCGCCGGGGATTTCGTAGATCTCTTTGTCGGGATGGCCGATCGCTTCGAAGAGCCGCCGAGTGTGGCTGGGCGTGCAGGCGTCGTCGGCCAGGTTGCCAATGACCAGCGCCGGCACCGCGATGTCGCGTCCGCAGGCCACCCCGTCGCCGTGCGCGTCGTCGTAGCTCCATTGCGAGAGCCAACTACGCAGGGTGGAAAACCGGGCTAGTCCGACCGGGCTCATGTTCACCACTTGAGGATCGCCCAGATAACAGGTTCCCGGGGTGCGTTCGTTCGGATCGACGTTCGGATCCAGCCACCGCGGGTCGGCCATGGTGCCGTGCACGACGAACCCGAACTCGTCATCGGGCCGCCCGCTGGCTTTCAGTTCGGCCAACTTGTCTTTGACCCATGCAGTGATGCGGCGGTTGCGGCTGATCTGCGCTTGCCGGTAATGGGTCAGGAACTCCTCGCTGTAAGGCGGTTGGTTGGGGTTGTCCGGGTTGTAGATGTCCAGTTCCGGGTCGCGATTGGTGGGGTCGGTTTCGTCGAGG
>DAIODV010000128.1:5497-9369 GCA_036746615.1 Mycobacterium sp. | reverse complement strand
AGATGGCTGCATTGCTCGACGAGGCGCTCGACGCCGGCATGCTCGGCATGTCCGGGATGGACGCGGCGATCGACAAGCTCGACGGCGACCGCTTCCGTTCTCGCGCGCTGCCATCCACGTTCGCGACGTGGCGGGAACGCCGCAAGCTGATCAAGGTCCTGCGCAAGCGCGGCCGGATCCTGCAGAGCGCCCCCAACGTCGCCAAAGCCGAGTCCGGTCTGTTGTTCTTCTTGGAAAGCAGCCCCCTGTTCGGGCTTCGCAAAGGGGTTCGCATGAGCCTCTTGGTATCTGCCGACGCCAAATCGATGCCGCTGGCCGTGCACATCTTCGGCTTCGGCACCCGGCTACTCAACTTCCTGTTGGGCGCCAAGGTGCGCTTCCAGCATCTGCCGGTCCCGTTCGAGTTGTACTCCGATGGCATCGACTTGCCGGTCTTCGAAGAGTTCGGTGCAGGCACCGCGGCGCTGCACCTGCGTGATCAACTGGAGCGCAACACATTACTGGCCGACGAGGAATACCGTCGCAGGTTCCGCCGCCAGTTCGACCGCAGAAAACTCGGACCGTCGTTGTGGCACCGCGACTTCGACGACGCCGTCATCGTCGAATGCCCCGACAAGACGTTGATCGGCAAGAGCTTCGGCACGATCGCGCAGGAGCGAGGACTACACCCGCTCGATGCATTCCTCGACGTGCTGGTGGAAAACGGTGAGCGCAACGTCCGCTGGACCACGATCGTCGCCAACCATCGGCCCAAGCAACTCAACAAGCTGGCCGCCGATCCGAGTATCCACATGGGCTTTTCCGACGCCGGCGCACACCTGCGCAACATGGCTTTCTACAACTTCTCGTTGCGTCTGCTCAAGCGCACGCTGGACGCCGAGCGGGACGGAAAGCCGTTCCTCACCTTGCAGCGCGCGGTGCATCGCCTCACCGGCGAAGTGGCCGAATGGTTCGGCCTGGACGCCGGCACCCTACGGGAAGGCGACCGCGCCGACTTCGTGGTGATCGATCCGGCGGGCCTCGACGACTCGGTGGACTCCTACCACGAGGAGAAGGTTCCGTTCTATGGCGACCTGAGCCGCATGGTCAACCGCAATGACGCGGCGGTGGTGGCCACCGGTGTCAACGGCGCAATCGTGTTCCGCAACGGCCAATTCCGGGACGGCTACGGCAAGACGGTGAAGTCAGGCCGTTATCTGCGAGCCGCTGCGGGTCAGCGGCAGCCGGCGCGGGTCTGAGATGGCCAGGACCCAGCAGCAGCGCCGGGAAGAAACGGTGGCGCGACTGCTCGAGGCGAGCATCGACACGATCGTCGAAGTCGGCTACGCCCGGGCCTCCGCCGCCGTGATCACCAAACGCGCTGGGGTATCGGTCGGAGCCCTGTTCCGCCACTTCGACACGATGGGCGACTTCATGGCTGCCACAGCGTATGAGGTGCTGCGGCGCCAAGTCGATTCGTTCACCAAGCAAGTCGCCGAGATACCGTCAGACCGTCCGGCATCCGAAGCGGCGTTGACAATTCTTCAGGACATCACCAGCAGTCCCACCAACGCCGTGATGTACGAGCTGATGATCGCCGCGCGTACCGATGAAAAGCTATACGCCACTTTGCAACACGTCCTCGAGCAGTACACCACGAAGATCTGCGACGCCGCGCGCACACTACCTGGTGCCGAGAGCGTCCCGACCGACACCTTCCCGGTCCTGGTGGCGTTGTTGATCAACATCTTCGACGGAGCCGCGTTGGTCGGCGCGGTGCTACGCCAACCGGATATCGAACAGCGACGCATTGAGCTGTTGTTGACGCTGCTGAGCGGAGCCGGCCTGCCGGCCTGAGCTCTTACCGGTCAGTGAGTTTGCTGATCGCGTCGTCCAATGTGCGGCACAAGACCATCATCTCGTTGATCCCGAGCAAAGTGAGCGGCCGGTGTGTGGTCGGCCCGTCGGCAACCACGCAGAACGGAATCGAGTCACCAAGAGTGTCACGGGTTTTCATCAGCACGCTGATTCCGGCCGAACCGAGGAAATCGACTTTCGAAAGGTCGACCACTAGGCCGTTCGGCTTTTTGGCAAGCGCGGAATCGAGGGACTCGGCGAGTCCCGGCGCAGTGAGCATGTCTACGCTTCCGCTCACCGCCACCACGACCAGCCCGTCGACCAACGACTCACGGGTATCGAAGTCGTCTTTCTCAGACTGCGGAGGTGACCCGGACGCGGCGGGTTGGTTCTCGGCCATTACTGATCATCACTCCTTGCCGTCATCTGCGCGGTTGCCTGCACAGACGGGGTTGTCAATGGCTGTCGACTCAACCGATAAAAAGCGCCGACGCATGTCGACACGATGCCGCGAAAGCCCATATTAGGCAACTGCCAAATAGCGCTACTGCTCGATGAAAAGTAAACGGCATAGGCAGACTAGCAAAACTCAGCACGTGTCGTTGCAAGCCTACAAAACGCCGACCGCTGACTGCGGGTTGAGGGCAAAACCCCAGTCCAGCAGGCTGCCGGCCTGATCCCAGTAGGTCGGCCCGCCCTCGTGCACCAGCCCGTACATCATGGCGATCACCAGCCGGCGCCCGCCGCGGGCGGCCGCCCCGACGAATGTCTTGCGGGCCGCGTTGGTGAACCCGGTCTTGCCGCCGATCGCGCCGGGATAGCGCTGCAGCAGCTCGTCCTGGTTGGTGATCGGCTGCTCGCCGTTATCGCCCGGGAACACCGCGGAGGGCTCGGCGGTGATCTGGGCGAACACCGGGTTGGCCATGGCTGCTCGGAAGATGACCGCCAGGTCGTGCGCCGTCGACCAGCCGGAGCCGCCGGGGCCGTCCAGGCCGGACGGGGTGGATGCGTGGGTGTTGACCGCGCCCAGCGATGCGGCTTTGGCATCCATCTTGCCGACGGTGGCTGCCTCGCCGCCCAGCATGTGCGCCAGCGTGTTCGCGGCGTCGTTGCCCGACACCAGCAGCAGGGCGTCGAGCAGTTGGCGTGCCGTATAAGTGCGGCCGGCCTTGATGCCCACGCAGTTGCACTCGACGTGGCTGTCGGCCTCGTCGGCGACCACGGTGGAGTCCAGGCTCAGCTCGTCGAGGGCCACCAGCGCCAGCAACACCTTGATCGTGCTGGCCGGTGGGTGCTGAACGTTTTGGTCCCGCTCGGCTAGCACCTGACCGGAATCGAGGTCGGCGACCAGCCAGGTCTGCGCTGGCCCGTCGGGGATAGGTACCGAGCCGACCGGCTGCACACCGGCGTCGGCCCGCGCCGTCGCGCCGCCCGCAGTGAATGCCAGAACAGCCGCGACTGCGGCGAGGAAGGCCCGCATGCCCGGTGAGTTTAACGGCCCGGGCCGCCCGTCGTCGCGATAGCGGTGTTCAATCAACCCATGCTGAGCCAGGCCGAAATCTCTGACCGGTTGGAAATCCAACAGCTGCTCGTCGATTACTCCACTGCCATCGATCTGCGCCGCTTCGACGACCTCGACGCGGTGTTCACAGCCGACGCATACATCGATTACACGGCTCTGGGAGGCATTGAGGGCCGCTACCCGGAAGTGAAGGCCTGGCTGGCCGAGGTGTTGCCGAATTTCCCGATGTACTTCCACATGTTGGGCAACTTCGCGGTGCGCATCGACGGGGACACCGCATCGTCGCGAACCATCTGCTTCAACCCGATGATGCTGCCCGGCGACCAGAACCAAATGATGTTCTGCGGGCTCTGGTACGACGACGAGTTCCTGCGGACACCCGACGGATGGCGGATGACCCGCCGGGTGGAAACGAAGTGCGTACAGAAGATCCTGTAAAGCGCGAATTTCCGGGTCACGGCCTCGCTCTGGCACAATAGGCGGCTGTCCGCCTGCGATCACGGGCGCTCGGCGG
>DAIODV010000128.1:0-5487 GCA_036746615.1 Mycobacterium sp. | reverse complement strand
GATCCCGGCATCCCGCCCGGATCGCTGAATTGCAGCGTGACACCTATAGGAGAAGTCGCTTAATCATGGCTGTGAAGATCAAGCTCACCCGGCTTGGCAAAATCCGCAATCCCCAGTACCGCATCGCGGTCGCCGACGCGCGGACACGCCGCGACGGTCGCTCCATCGAGGTCATCGGCAGGTATCACCCGAAAGAAGAGCCGAGCCTGATCGAGATCGACTCCGAGCGCGCCCAGTACTGGCTGTCGGTGGGTGCACAGCCCACTGACCCCGTCCTCAAGCTGCTCAAGATCACCGGCGACTGGCAGAAGTTCAAGGGTCTGCCCGGTGCCGAGGGCAAGCTGAAGGTCGCCGAGCCCAAGCCGAGCAAGCTGGAGCTGTTCAACGCCGCGCTTGCCGCTGCCGATGGTGCGCCCGACACCGAGGCCGCGACACCGAAGAAGAAGAAAGCTCCGGCCAAGAAGGCTGCTGCCGACAAAGCCGACAAAGCCGAGAAGGCCGAGAAGGCCGATGACGAAGCCAAGCCCGCCGAGGAAACCGAGCCAGCGACAGCCACCGAGCAGGCCGAACCGGCTGAGCCGGCCAGCGAGAGCTGACGCTAGTCATGAGTACCGTCGTCGTCGACGCCGTCGAACATCTGGTCCGCGGGATTGTCGACAACCCCGACGATGTCCGTGTCGACCTTGTGACCAGCAGGCGTGGCAGGACTGTCGAGGTGCATGTCCATCCCGACGATCTCGGCAAGGTGATCGGTCGCGGCGGGCGCACCGCGACCGCATTGCGCACGCTGGTCTCCGGGATCGGTGGCCGCGGTATCCGAGTCGATGTGGTGGACACCGACCAGTAGCGCCCGGTCCATGGAATTCCCGTGGAGCTGACAATCGGGCGCGTGGTCAAAGCCCATGGCGTGACCGGCGAGGTCGTCGTCGAGGTTCGCACCGATGACCCCGAGTCGCGGTTCGCGGCCGGTACGCTGTTGCGCGCCAAGGGATCCGATCAGGGCGAGCGCAACTACGCAGTGGCATCCGTCCGCACGCACGGGAACCGCCTACTGCTGCGCTTGGACGGAGTAGGCGACCGCGATGCCGCCGACGCGCTGCGGGGCAGCGTGTTCGTCATCGACTCCGGGGACTTGCCGCCGATCGACGAGCCGGACACCTACTACGACCATCAGCTGGAAGGCCTTGTGGTGCAGACAATCACCGGCCGCGAGATCGGCACCGTCGCCGAGGTCTTGCACACTGCCGCCGGCGAACTACTGGCGGTTAAGCGACCCGATGCCGGCGAGTTGCTGGTGCCATTCGTCGGCGCGATAGTCACCTCGGTGTCGTTGGAATCCCGCGTCGTCGAAATCGATCCTCCCGAAGGCTTATTGGAGCTCGACACGTGAAGATCGACGTCGTCACCATCTTTCCGTCCTACTTGGATCCGCTGCGGCAATCGTTGCCGGGCAAGGCAATAGAATCGGGTCTCGTCCAACTGCAAGTGCACGACTTGCGGAAATGGACTCACGATGTACACCACTCCGTGGACGACGCGCCTTACGGCGGCGGTCCGGGGATGGTGATGAGAGCACCCGTCTGGGGTGAGGCGCTCGACGAGATTTGTTCGCAGGAAACGCTTCTCATTGTTCCGACGCCCGCGGGCGCGTTGTTCACTCAGGCGACCGCGCAGCGGTGGAGCAGTGAGGCGCACCTGGTGTTCGCCTGCGGCCGCTATGAGGGGATTGACCAGCGGGTTGTCGACGATGCCGCCAGCCGAATGCGAGTAGAAGAGGTCTCGATCGGGGACTACGTGTTGCCGGGCGGGGAGTCGGCGACCCTGGTGATCATCGAGGCGGTGTTGCGGCTGCTGCCCGATGTTTTGGGCAATCCGCTTTCGCACCAGAATGATTCGCATTCCGACGGTCTGCTCGAGGGCCCGTCCTACACCAGGCCGCCGAGCTGGCGCGGACTAGACGTGCCTGAGGTCCTGCTGTCCGGCGACCATGCCCGTGTCGAGGCTTGGCGACAGCAGGCGTCCGAGCAGCGCACCCGCGAACGCCGTCCCGACCTGCTGCAGTAGCGCTAAATCCGCCCCGAGGGGAACATCGTCTTGACCGCTTGGGTGATCGTCGCGCGCGCGGTCGCGTCGTCGGAGGGTTGCAGCGACTCGATCACCATGACGTAGCGCCGATCGGAACCGATGACGCCGGTGGACAGGTGCATCCAGCTCTCGCCGATGCAACACATCCAACCCTGCTTGACGGCAACAGGTTCGGCGTAGAGCCCGTCAGGAATGCCGAACCGCTGTGGATAGCCGTCGGCGCCAGTCGCGGTGTACCGGGCCAAATCGTCGACGATGATCTGGGCGCGCTCCCCAGACAAGCCGCCGGAACCGTCGAGCAGCATGTCGTAGTAGTGGATCAAATCGGATGCTGAGCTCATCGTGTTCCACCACCTCCCGTCGCTTGGCGGCGCCGTGGACGTCAGCCCGTACCGACTCGAGACGTCGGTGATGATCGCCTCGCCGCGCTGCGCCCAGAACGTCTCTGCGGCGGCGTCGTCGGAGGAGCGCAGCATGGTGTCCAGCGCCTGGCGGTCTGCCGTTGACAGCGAGCCCTGCGAGAGCAGGTCGTCGGCGATAAACAACTTGGCCACCGATGCGATGGCGACGAGTTGGTCGTTGCCGTTGGACAGCAATCGATGGTTGGCCCGGTCGAGAATCGCGACCGAGATGGTGGCGCCGCTGGCGGCCGCGCCTTGGGTCGCCTGCTCGATGCGCGCCGACAGGCCGTCGAACGCGGCTCGGGGCATGTCCTGCGGTGTGATCGCGTGCGGCTGCGATGCGGTATCGGGCGCGCCATCGCCTTTTGCCTGGAAGCCGGTCGCCGACGCCGTCAGTATGGCTACTGCGGCGATCAGCAGGAGTGGCCGTGCTCGCATGGCGTCTTATCTACCATTCGCCCACGTCATGGCGGGGTCAGGACGGTCGGCGATTCGCGCGGATTTCGCTGCTCCGCCCCGATCTGGCACAATTGACCAGTTGTCTCCAGCGGTTGTCGACCGGCCGGTCCACTCGCGCCAGCTGCGAGACGCGCCCATAAGCCCGAATCCATCGGCTTACTGTCCACGCTCCCATAGCGTGCAGCACGCAGCCGCGACCGCAAGGAAGTGTCTTCCGACATGAACACGCTGGACTTCGTCGACAAGGCGTCGCTGCGCGACGACATCCCGGCTTTCGGCCCCGGCGACACGATCAATGTGCACGTCAAGGTCATCGAGGGCGCCAAGGAGCGCATCCAGGTGTTCAAGGGTGTGGTGCTGCGTCGGCAGGGCGGTGGCATCCGCGAGACCTTCACGGTGCGCAAAGAGAGCTATGGCGTCGGCGTCGAGCGGACCTTTCCGGTGCACTCGCCGAACATCGACCACATCGAGGTCGTGACCCGCGGTGATGTTCGCCGCGCGAAGCTGTACTACCTGCGCGAGCTGCGCGGCAAGAAAGCCAAGATCAAAGAGAAGCGCTGACTCGCCGGACAACGGCGAGCGACGCGGGGGACGGCGCGACTATTAGGCTGGCGCAGTGACCGAAACCACTGACTCGTCGCCTGAGGGCCAACCCAACTCTGATTCGGCTGAGCCAGAAGTTGCGACAAGCCAACCGGCCACCACCGAATCGCACGCCGACAAGGCAGACGACGCAGACGCCGAACCCGAGGGCAAAAAGCACGGAGCGTTTCGGGAAACCGTCATCCTGGCAGCGATCGCGCTGGTGCTCTACTACGTCATGTTGACGTTTGTGGCGCGGCCGTATCTGATCCCGTCGGAATCGATGGAGCCCACGCTGCATGGCTGCTCCGGGTGCGTCGGCGACCGGATCATGGTGGACAAGCTCACCTTCCGTTTCGGCGCACCGCACCCCGGCGACGTCATCGTGTTCAAGGGACCGCCGTCGTGGAACGTCGGATACAAGTCGATCCGCTCGCATGACACCCCGGTGCGCTGGCTACAGAACGGCCTTTCGTTCATCGGCTTTGTGCCGCCCGACGAGAACGACCTGGTCAAACGTGTCATCGCGGTGGGCGGACAGACTGTGCAGTGTCGGAGCAACACCGGGTTGACGGTCAACGGCACGCGGTTGAAGGAGCCCTATCTGGATCCGAGCACGATGAACGCCGACCCGTCGGTGTACCCGTGTCTGGGTCCGGAATTCGGGCCGGTCAGGGTCCCGCAGGGGCGGCTATGGGTGATGGGGGACAACCGCACCCACTCGGCGGACTCCCGCGCCCACTGCACCAGCACCCCTGGCGACGCGATCAATGGACTGCTGTGCACGGGTGATCCCATGGCGGGCACGGTGCCGGTGGCCAACGTCATCGGTAAGGCACGGTTCATCGTGTGGCCGCCGTCGCGATGGGGTGGTGTGCGTTCGGTCAATCCGCAGCAGAATCAGTAGGCATGGCCACCGCATGGCCGCCCCGGACGGTGATTCGTAAATCCTCCGGCTTGCGCACCCTGGAATCCGCGCTGTACCGCAGCGGTCTCGGACCGGTGGCGGGTGTCGACGAGGTCGGCCGCGGAGCCTGCGCCGGCCCTCTGGTAGTCGCCGCTTGTGTGCTCGGGCCGGGACGACTGGAAAGCCTTGCTGCGCTGGATGATTCGAAGAAACTCACCGAAAAGACGCGGGAGAAGCTGTACCCGTTGATCCGCCGCTACGCGCTGGCCTACCACGTGGTGTTCATCCCGTCGGGCGAAGTTGACCGGCGCGGTGTGCACGTGGCCAACATAGAAGGCATGCGGCGAGCGGTAGCCGGGCTATCGGTACGTCCCGGCTATGTGCTGTCCGACGGCTTCCGGGTGCCGGGCCTACCAGTGCCGTCGCTGCCGGTGATCGGCGGCGACGCCGCGGCGGCCTGCATTGCCGCCGCCAGTGTGCTGGCCAAGGTCAGCCGGGACCGGTTGATGGTGGCGATGGACGCCGATCATCCCGGCTACGGGTTCGCCGAGCACAAGGGCTACTGCACGGCTGCGCATTCCGCTGCGCTGATCGAGCAGGGCCCGTGTCCGCAGCATCGGTATTCGTTCATCAACGTCCGGCGGGTGGCGACGGGATCGGGTACCCGGGTGGTGGCCGAGTTCAAGCCGGATCGCCCTGGCGACAATGGGTGGGGAAAGATGGAAGCCGGGCAGAACGGCGAGCAGAAGGACGGCTGACCAGATGAGTGCCGAAGATCTCGAAAAATACGAAACCGAGATGGAGCTCTCGCTGTACCGCGAATACAAGGACATCGTGGGCCAGTTCAGCTACGTGGTGGAAACCGAGCGCCGCTTCTACTTGGCAAACGGTGTCGAGATGGTGCCCCGCAACGCCGACGGCGAGGTGTACTTCGAGCTGCGGCTCTCTGATGCGTGGGTGTGGGATATGTATCGGCCGGCCCGGTTCGTCAAGCAAGTGCGGGTGGTCACCTTCAAGGACGTCAACATCGAAGAGGTCGAGAAACCCGAGTTA
>DAIODV010000127.1:0-9371 GCA_036746615.1 Mycobacterium sp. | reverse complement strand
ACGCCTACACGCAGGACCAGAACCTGCAGGACGGGCCGCACAAGGACCTGCGCCGGGCCCGCGCCGCCGCGCTGAACATCGTGCCGACCTCCACCGGCGCCGCCAAGGCCATCGGCCTGGTGCTGCCGGAGCTCAAGGGCAAGCTGGACGGGTACGCGCTGCGGGTGCCGATCCCCACCGGCTCGGTCACCGACCTCACCGCCGAGCTGAAGAAGTCCGCCACCGCCGACGAGATCAACGCCGCGATGAAGGCCGCCGCCGAAGGCCCGATGAAGGGCATCCTGAAGTACTACGACGCGCCGATCGTCTCCAGCGACATCGTCACCGACCCGCACAGCTCGATCTTCGACTCCGGTCTGACCAAGGTGATCGACAACCAGGCCAAGGTGGTGTCCTGGTACGACAACGAATGGGGCTACTCCAACCGTCTCGTCGATCTGGTCGCGCTGGTCGGCAAGTCGCTGTAGTAATGAGCATTCCCACCCTTTCCGACCTTCTCGCACAAGGAGTTTCGGGTCGCGGTGTGCTGGTGCGTTCCGACTTGAACGTGCCACTCGATAACGGCGAGATCACCGATGCGGGCCGGATCATCGCCTCGGCGCCGACGCTGAAAGCCTTGGTTGACGCGGGCGCCAAACTGGTGGTGACCGCGCATCTCGGACGACCCAAGGGTGAACCCGATTTGGCGTTATCGCTGGCGCCGGTCGCGGCGGCGCTGGGCGAGCAGCTCGGCCAGGACGTCCAGTTGGCCGACGACGTCGTCGGCCGTGACGCGCGGGCCCGTGCGGAGCGTCTGACCGACGGCGATGTGCTGCTGCTGGAAAACATCCGCTTCGACCCGAGGGAAACCAGCAAGGACGACGGGGAACGGCTGGCGCTGGCCAAAGAGCTCGCCCAATTAGTCGGTGACACAGGGGCTTTCGTGTCCGACGGGTTCGGGGTGGTGCACCGCAAGCAGGCGTCGGTCTACGACGTCGCCACGCTACTGCCGCACTACGCAGGCAACCTGGTGGCCGAAGAGGTCAGCGTGCTCGAGCGGCTGACCAGCTCGACGCGCCGGCCATACGCGGTGGTGTTGGGAGGCTCGAAGGTCTCGGACAAACTCGGTGTCATCGAGCAGCTGGCCACCAAGGCCGACAGCATCGTCATCGGCGGTGGCATGTGCTTCACATTCCTTGCTGCATGCGGTCTTTCGGTGGGCACCTCACTGCTGCAGACCGAGATGATCGATACGTGCCGCCGATTGCTCGACACCTACGCCGACGTCCTGCGGCTGCCGGTGGACATTGTGGTGGCCGACAAATTCGCCGCCGACTCACCGCCACAGGTCGTCGCCACTGATTCGATCCCGGACGGCAAGATGGGGTTGGACATCGGCCCAGGGTCAGTAACCCGGTTCAGCACACTGCTTTCCAACGCCGAGACCATCTTCTGGAACGGCCCGATGGGCGTGTTCGAGTTCCCGGCGTACGCCGCCGGCACCAAAGGCGTGGCCGAGGTGATCGCCGACGCGACCGCCAAGGGCGCGTTCAGCGTGGTCGGCGGCGGCGACTCCGCCGCGGCGGTGCGTGCGCTGGGTCTGCCCGAGGACGGCTTCTCCCACATCTCCACCGGCGGCGGAGCGTCACTGGAATACCTTGAGGGCAAAGAGCTGCCCGGTCTACAAGTACTGGGCAGTGTTGACTAACAGCTAAGGACGTCGATGAGCCGCAAGCCGCTGATAGCCGGCAACTGGAAGATGAACCTCAACCACTTCGAGGCGATCGCGCTGGTTCAAAAGATCGCGTTCTCGCTGCCGGACAAGTATTACGACCGCGTCGACGTCTCGGTCATTCCGCCGTTCACCGATCTGCGCAGCGTGCAGACCTTGGTCGACGGCGACAAGCTGCGGCTGACCTACGGCGCCCAGGATCTGTCGCAGCATGACTCCGGTGCCTACACGGGCGAGATCAGCGGTGCGTTCCTGGCCAAGCTGGGCTGCAGCTACGTCGTCGTAGGGCACTCCGAGCGGCGCACCTATCACAACGAGGACGACGCGCTAGTCGCCGCCAAGGCTGCAGCCGCGCTCAAGTACGAGCTGACCCCGATCATCTGCATCGGCGAACATCTCGAAGTCCGGGAAGCCGGCGAGCACGTCAGTCATTGCCAAAATCAACTGCGCGGATCGCTGGCCGGGCTCTCGGCCGAGCAGATCGGCAAGGTCGTCATCGCCTATGAGCCGGTGTGGGCGATCGGGACCGGGCGGGTGGCCAGCGCCGCCGACGCCCAGGAAGTGTGCGCGGCGGTCCGCAAGGAGCTGGCCACGCTGGCCTCACCGCACGTCGCCGAGACCGTCCGGGTGCTCTATGGCGGCTCGGTGAACGCCAAGAACATCGGCGACATCGTCGCCCAGGATGACGTTGACGGGGCTCTGGTGGGCGGCGCATCGCTAGACGGCGAGCAGTTCGCGACGCTGTCCGCGATCGCCGCCGGCGGCCCGCTGCCGTAACTCGCGGGGCCGTTCCAGTTGACGGTCGGCCCAGGTGGCGCTTAGCTTAACGAAACCTGAAAGAAGCACAGGGTCGTTCAGTTTTGTGGTTGCATTGCTGTACCACGCCCCGGGGAGGCAACAAATGGCTAGTCGCGACGCCGTCGACGGCACCAATCAGGCACGTAAAGCCGCGACGCGCCGCCGCAGGGTCGTCACTCTGGTCGGGGCGGCTGGTGCGTTTGCTGCGGCGGCAGCGATGGCGACCGGGTCGGCGGTCACCGCGGCTCCTGCCAAGGCCGACATTGACGCGCTTCTCGACCCGATCGTCCAGCCCCTCATGACGTCGCTGAGCGATGCGATCTCCGGGTTTGATCCGGCCGCCGCGACGGATCTGACCAGCTGGACCGACAGTCTGCTGGCCAGTCTCGATGTGGGGTCTGCGCTGCCGGCGGCCGCAGAGCCTGCCGCGGCGGTGGCAGCGTCGTCGACCTCGGGCCCCTACGACATTCCGTTGAGTCTCGCACTGGGCACCGAGCCGACGGTGCAGGCTACGGTCGACGGCGCGAACAACACGCTGCTTGTCGATACCGGATCCAGCGGCCTTGTCCTCCCGTGGGAAGACCTCGGGTCAAACGACTTCTCGGCGTTAGTGAACCTCTTCCAGCTGGGCATGCCCACCGGCATCAGCGAGAGCGGCTACAGCGGTGGGGTCGACTACATCTACCTGACGTACAACAACGTGCCAGTCGATTACCTCGGCGGCACTGGCCTCGACACTTCGGCGCCCATCGATGTCGAGGTGTTGTCGTGGCCAACGGCTTTCGGCTCGCCGTTGAACTTCGAGCAATTCCTTGCCGATGACCACGTGACCGGCATCCTGGGCATCGGGGACCACACCGGCGGCCCGACCACCAGCCCGCTGGAGAGTTACGGCGGCGTGCTCGTCGACATTCCCGACGGGAAGCTGATCGTCGATTCGGCCAACCCGGGAATGGCCCTCGCCACGGTGCCTGGAAACCCGATCGCCGATCTCTTCGAATCAGTGAATGGTGGAACCCCGGTCGCGGTTTCCGACGATGTCGATTCCGGCGGCGTGTACGGAGAAATCCCGTCGTCGCTGATCGGAAACGCCGCATCCGTTCCGAACGGCACTGTGATTGCGGTTTACGACAACGCCGCGGGCACCGGTACGCCGCTCTACACCTACACGGTCACAGAGGCCGCGGGGAACGCGCCGACACCGGTATCGGGGAACGCGATCGACAGCGGCGTCGAGCCGTTCCTCATCTCGCCGATCTACATCAGCTACACCGGCGACAACATGGTCTTCGACAAGCTCGGAAGCATCAGCTGACCTCGAGACGCAGCGCCGATTCGGGCGGGCTAGCCGCCGGCCGGTAAGGTGTTGGCCATGGAATTGGCCCTGCAGATCACCCTGGTGGTGACAAGCATCCTGGTGGTCTTGCTTGTGCTGCTGCACCGCGCCAAAGGCGGCGGCCTGTCGACGCTGTTCGGCGGCGGCGTGCAGTCCAGCTTGTCCGGCTCCACCGTGGTGGAGAAGAACCTGGACCGACTGACCTACTTCGTCGTGGGCATCTGGCTGGTCGCGATCATCGGCATGGCGCTGCGGATCAAATACAACGTTTGAGCTGTCCCGCGCGCAGCGATATCACATCAGTGCCGCGGCTCCCGCACGGTCCGATTACGTAAGGCGTTGAACGCACCGCGCACCGCGTGTTCGGTCACAGACAACGGCGACATCACCGTCTCGCCGACGCCGACCATGTAGTCGATGCGTTCGACGATCGCCTCGACCGGTGCGACGAGCGTAACCAGCCGCTTCATCAAGTCGTCAATCCTGCCCAGCGTGGCCTCGAAGTGGTCCAGGCCCCCGTCTAGGCGGTCGACCGCCGCATTCAGATTCTCGAGCGAATTGTTGAGGTCGGTCAGGGTATCGCCCAGGCCGCCCAGCACACCTTCCAGTTGGCCGACCGTGACGTCGGCGTTCATTGCCGCCTGGGTGAGCGTCTTGATCCGCTGTCGCGGCGGGCGGTTGCCGGCGCTTTTGTCTGCCATGACGCTCATTTTGACGTCCTCCCCGGACCCACGTCTAGGGATTCCAACTCGGCTCTGCCTACCTTGCAGCAGGAGAGCCGAGTTGAGGTTCACAGTTCATCGACCGCCGAGCGGCGAGGTCTCCCTGTGCCGGTACCGCCCGTCCGGCGGCGATGTTGCGGGCGGCATGCGGTTCGCAATCCAACGCGTCTGCGGGCACTTCGTAATCAGCATCGCGCTGTCCCCCGAGCTTCTCTTCGATACCTGGGAACCGGAGCGTGTGATGTGACATCCAAACAAATGTGCAACCGAGGCAATGCCATAGCGATTGGCGGCCTGTCGTGACGGCGCGCACCGCATCGCCCGACGGCATCCGACGGCTGGCGGACTATGCACGCGGCTATGCCGATCGGCAGGCCGAGCGGCGAAGCTAGCTCGGCAGCTTGGCTGCTGCCTCGTTGTCGAGAAACCAGACCGTCTGCTCACGACCGACTCCGCCGGCGGCCGGTATCGACACCGGGTCGGCGCCGCCGACCGCTGCGGCCACCGCATCGGCTTTCTCCGACCCGGACACCAACAACCAGACCTCGCGCGACCGCTGAATTGCGGGCAGCGTCAAGGTAATTCGTAGCGGCGGAGGCTTGGGCGAGTCTTCGACACCGACGACCAGCCGGGTGGTCTCGCGCACGGCTGAGGTGTCCGGAAACAGCGAATTGATGTGGCCTTCGGGTCCCACGCCCAGTAGATGAACGTCGAAATTCGGTGCGGGATCGCCTGATTCGGCGTTGGCTGCCAAAAGCTGCTCGTAGGACAATGCCGCTGCGGCAAGATCACTACCGAACTCGCTGTCGCGCGCCGGCATCGCATGCACGTTGCGCGCCGGGATGTCGATGTGGTTGAGCAACGCTTCGCGGGCTTGCTTGTCGTTGCGTTCGTCGTCGTCGGGGGAGACGTAACGCTCGTCGCCCCAGAACAGATGCACTTTCGCCCAGTCGACTCGTTTCGCCTGTGCAGCAAGGTAACTCATGAGCCGGTTGCCATTGCCGCCACCGGTCAGCACGATCAGCGCCTGTCCGCGAGCCGCCACTGCGGCGTCGATCACGCCGATCAAACGTTCGCCCGCTGCAGCAGTCAGTGCGTCGCTGTCGGCGAACGTCACGACACTGGTGCTCATACGTACTCCACTCGGTCGATGCCTTCGAGTGCGGAAAAATAGATCAAGTCGGGGTCCAGCCGCCGCAGATCCTCGGCCAGGCACTCCTTGGCGTCTCTGCGTGATAACGGAACAAGCGCATCCGGCCGGGCGGTGCGGCTGATGGTCGCTGTCGCCCCCGTTTGCGGCCTGCTCAGTGTCACTGTCTCGCTCTTGCGCACGAGTTCGACTTTGAGTTCGCCGACCGCGCGCCGCACCGGACCGTCGATCCGACTGGCCAGCCATCCCGCGAGGATGTCGAGTGCGGGCTCGGTCTTGAGCCCGGACACCAGGGCCGAGGTGATCGGCTCATGCGGGGGCAAGTCGATCGCCGAAGTGAGTAGCGCCCGCCAGTAGGTGATGCGGCTCCACGCCAGGTCGGTGTCACCCGGGGTATAGCCGGGCAGTCGGCTTTTGATCGCCGACAACGGATCAGCGCCGTTGGTTGCGTCGGTGATACGCCGGACCGCTAACTGGCCCAACGGATCTTGCGCCGGCACGGCTGGGGCGATATCCGGCCACCACGTCACCACCGGGATATCGGGCAACAGGAACGGTACGACGACGCTGCTGTTATGCCCGGCCAGGGGACCCGAGAGCCGTAGCACCACCACCTCGCCGGCGCCGCTGTCACCGCCGACCCGCAATTGCGCGTCCAAACGCGCCTCGGCGGCCTCGGCATCGCCGGTCATTACCACGATCACCCGGCTGGGGTGCTCGTGACTTGCCGCATTCGCGGCTTCGATGGATTCTTCGAGCACCGCTTCGCTGTCCGGCGCGATGACCAACGTCAGCACCCGGCCCAGGGTCACCGCGCCGCTCTGCTCGCGCAGCTCGTTGAGCTTCTTGTTGATCTCGTTCGTACTGGTATCCGGCAGCTCGAGAATCATGGCCGCCGCCATTCGCGGCCGGTCCGGCGGAGCATCTCGAACGATGACGCCGGGCCCCAGGTGCCTGCCTCGTACGGTTCGGGCTTGCCGTGTTCGGCCCAGTTATCGAGCACCGGATCCAGTATCTGCCAAGCTAATTCGACTTCCTCGTTGACCGGAAACAGGGACGGCTCACCGAGCAGCACATCAAGGATCAGCCGCTCATAGGCCTCGGGTGATTCCTCGGCGAACGCGGAGCCGTAGGAGAAATCCATGTTGACGTCACGCACTTCCATGGCGCTGCCCGGCACTTTGGATCCGAATCGCAACGTCACCCCCTCATCGGGCTGCACCCGGATCACCAAAGCGTTGGCGCCCAGCTCATCGGTCATCGTGGCGTCGAACGGCAGATGCGGAGCCCGCTTGAAGACCAGGGCGATCTCGGTGACCCTGCGGCCCAGGCGTTTTCCGGTTCGCAAGTAAAACGGCACCCCGGCCCAGCGCCGAGTATCGACCTCCAATGTGATGGCGGCGAACGTCTCGGTACTGGAGTCTTTCGAAAAGCCCTCCTCGTCGAGCAGCCCCACCACGTGTTGTCCCCCTTGCCAGCCGGCGCTGTACTGGCCACGCGAGCTGGTCTCGTCCAGTGGCTGTGCAAGCTGAGTTGCCGAGAGCACCTTGACCTTTTCGGTCTGCAATTCCGATGGCTGAAAGCTGACCGGCTCTTCCATCGCGGTCAACGCAAGGAGCTGCATCAGGTGGTTTTGGATCACGTCTCGGGCCGCGCCGATTCCGTCGTAATAGCCTGCGCGGCCGCCGAGTCCGATGTCCTCGGCCATGGTGATCTGCACGTGGTCGACGTAGTGCGCATTCCAGATGGGATCGAAGAGCTGGTTGGCAAACCGCAGCGCCATGATGTTCTGCACCGTCTCTTTGCCCAGATAGTGATCGATGCGGAACACCGATTCCTCGGGGAAGACGCTGTTGACCACGTGGTTGAGATCGCGCGCGCTGTCCAAGTCGTGGCCGAACGGCTTCTCGATGACGACCCGGCTCCAGCTGCCCTCCTTGGCGCGGGCCAGCCCGGCCTTGTTGAGCTGCTCGCATACCGACGGGAAGCTTTTCGGGGGGATCGCCAGGTAGAAACAGTGATTGCCGCCGGTGCCGCGTTCCGCATCGAGCTTCTCGAGGATTTCGGCCAGCCGGGAGAACGCCTTGTCGTCGTCGAATGTGCCTTCCACGAATCGGCATCCGTCGGCCAACCGGTCCCAGATCGCTTGGCGAAATGGCGTGCGCGAGTGCTCCTTGACGGCTTCGTAGACCTCTTTGCTGAAGCTTTCATCGTCCCAGTCGCGACGCGCGAATCCGACCAATGCAAAGTTCGGTGGCAGTAATCCGCGGTTGGCCAAGTCGTAGATGGCCGGTACCACTTTCTTGCGGGCCAGGTCGCCCGTGACCCCGAAAATCACTACGGCGCAAGGCGCGGCGATTCGAGGCAGCCGCTTATCGCGTTTGTCCCGCAATGGGTTTTGCCACTGTCCGGCGCTGCCTCGGGCGGCGGCTGGACTCATTTGGCGGAGTTCAGCTGGTTCTGGGTCTCTTTCAGCAGGTCGTTCCAAGACTCCTCGAACTTCTGCACGCCTTCGTTCTCCAGCACGAGGAACACGTCGGTCAGGTCGACTCCGACCGCCTCCAGCTTGTCGAATACTTCCTGAGCGGCCGAGGCGGTGCCGGTGACCGTGTCGCCGGTGATGACGCCGTGGTCGGCGACCGCGTCAATTGTCTTCTCCGGCATGGTGTTCACGGTATTGGGAGCGACCAGCTCGGTGACATAGAGCGTGTCGGAGTACTCGGGGTTCTTAACGCCGGTCGACGCCCACAGTGGCCGCTGCACCCGCGCGCCGTCGGCGTGGAGCTGTTCGAAGCGATCGCCGCCGACGAAGACTTCCTGATAGGCGGCATAGGCCAGCCGGGCGTTGGCGACGCCGGCCTGACCGCGCAGCGCCAGCGCTTCAGGCGTGCCGATCTTCTCCAGACGCTTGTCGACCTCGGTGTCCACCCGGGAGACGAAAAACGATGCCACCGAATGGATCTTGGACAGGTCATGTCCGGCTGCCTTCGCCGCTTGCAGCCCGTCGAGGTAGGCGTCCATCACTTGGCGGTGGCGTTCAACCGAGAAGATCAGCGTGACGTTGACCGAAATCCCTTCTGCCAGCGTCGCGCTGATGGCCGGCAGGCCGGCCACCGTGGCCGGGATCTTGATGAACAGGTTCGGCCGGTCGACGATCTTCCACAGTTCGACGGCCTGCTTGATGGTCTTGTCGGTGTCATGCGCCAGCCGTGGGTCGACCTCGATCGACACCCGGCCGTCGACCCCGTCGGAAGCCTCCCACTGCGGTGCCAGCACGTCGCAGGCGTTGCGGACATCGTCGGTGGTGACGGTGCGCACCGTGGCGTCCACATCGGCGCCGCGCTCGGCGAGCTCGGCCACTTGGGCGTCATAGGTGTCACCCTCGGCGAGGGCCTTCTGGAAGATCGTCGGGTTGGTGGTGATCCCGACGACACTCTTGGTATCGATGAGTTCGCGTAGGTTGCCGTTCTGAAGACGCTGTCGGGACAGGTCGTCCAGCCACACGGATACACCCGCGGCGGAGAGGGCGGCAAGGTTGGGATTCTGAGTCATTGAAGTCCCTTCTGCTAGTTATCTAGTGTTCGTTCGGCGGCGTCGACGACGGCTTCCGGAGTGAACCCGAATTCGCGGAACAAGGTCTTGTAGTCGGCGGAT
>DAIODV010000126.1:877-9372 GCA_036746615.1 Mycobacterium sp. | reverse complement strand
AAACGCGGCCAGCATGTCGATGTCCATGTCGTTGGTCGGCTCGTCCAGGATCAGCACGTTGGGCTCGCCCAGCAGGACGAGCAGCAGCTGAAGCCGGCGGCGCTGCCCGCCGGACAGGTCCCGGACCGGCGTGGACAGCTGGGCCTGGCTGAAGCCGAGCCGCTCCAGCAGCTGCACCGGAGTCTGCTCCCGGCCGCCGGCCTGGTAGCTGGCCCGCTGCCGCGCGGCCACCTCGCTGACCCGCTGGCCGGCCACGTCGTCCAGGCCGGCCAGCTGCTGGTCGAGCGCGGCCACGCGGACCGGCTTACCCCGCCTGACCCGGCCCCCCGTGGGCGGAACGGCCCCGCTGACCAGGCCGAGCAGGGTGGACTTGCCCGCGCCGTTGACGCCCAGGATGCCGCTGCGCTCGCCGGGCCCGATCCGCCACTCGACGTCGCGCAGCACCGGGGTGTCGCCGTAGGACACCGACACGCCGAGCAGGTCCACCACGTCCTTGCCCAGCCGGGCGGTGGCCAGCCGGGCCAGCTCGGCCTGATCGCGTGGCGGCGGCTCGTTCGCGATGAGCGCGTTGGCCGCCTCGATCCGGAACTTCGGCTTGCTGGTGCGGGCCGGCGGGCCGCGACGCAGCCAGGCCAGCTCCTTGCGCATCAGGTTCTGCCGCTTGGCCTCGGTGGCGGCGGCGATCCTGTCCCGTTCCACCCGCTGCAGCACGTAGGCGGAGTAGCCGCCGTCGAACGGCTCGACGATCTGGTCGTGCACCTCCCACGTGGTGGTGCAGACCTCGTCCAGGAACCAGCGGTCGTGGGTCACCAGCAGCAGTCCGCCGCTGTTACGGGCCCACCGCTGGCGCAAGTGACCGGCCAGCCAGGTGATGCCTTCGATGTCGAGGTGGTTGGTCGGCTCATCCAGCGCGATGACGTCCCAATCGCCGACAAGCAGCGCGGCCAGCTGAACGCGTCGCCGCTGGCCACCGCTGAGCGTGCCGATCGTCGCGTCCCAGGCGAGGTCGGCGACCAGTCCTCCGACCACGTCGCGGATCCGCGGATTACCGGCCCACTCGTGCTCAGGCCGGTCACCGACCAGTGTCCAGCCCATCGTGCTGTCCGAGTCCAGGATGTCCGCTTGGCTCAGCGCACCGACACGCAAGCCGCTGCGTCGGGTCACCCGTCCGGCATCTGGGCGCACCAAACCGGTGAGCAAACCCAGCAAACTGGACTTGCCGTCGCCGTTTCGTCCCACGATGCCGATGCGGTCGCCGTCGCTGATTCCGACGGTCAGCGAATCGAAGACGACCTGAGTCGGATACTCCAGGTGCACCGCCTCGGCCCCCAGCAGGTGTGCCACCGGCCTGACCTTAGTCGCCGGACTACGCTGGTGAACGCACTGGCACCGTGTCCAAAGCTGCGGGCCGACCACCTGCGATATGCCATGATGTGCAGGCTTGTCAGGCCCACACGCAGCACACGATCGTCTGGAGTTGGTAGGGAGCGGCGGCATGGATCTGAACCTCTCAGCGGTCACGCGACCGGTTGAGCGTCTCGTCGCGACAGCACAGAACGGTCTGGAAGTTCTGCGGCTCGGCGGACTGGAAACCGGCAACTCTCCATCGCCATGTCAGGTCGTGTCCAGCGTGCCGATGTACAAGCTTCGGCGCTACTTCCCGCCGGACAGCCGGCCGGGGCACCCGCAGGCCGGGCCGCCGGTGCTGTTGGTGCACCCAATGATGATGTCGGCGAACATGTGGGACGTCACCCGCGAGGAGGGCGCGGTCGGCATCCTGCACGCCGCCGGGCTGGATCCCTGGGTGATCGACTTCGGCGAACCCGACAAAGTCGAGGGCGGAATGCGGCGCAACCTCGCCGACCACATCGTCGCGCTCAGCGAGGCGCTCGACACCGCGGCCGACGTGACCGGACAGGACGTGCACCTCGCCGGCTATTCGCAGGGCGGGATGTTCTGCTACCAGGCGGCGGCGTACCGACGCTCGAAAAGCATCGCCAGCATCATCACGTTCGGCTCCCCGGTGGACACCCTGGCCGCGCTGCCGATGGGGCTGCCGCCCAACTTGGCGCCCGGCATCGCCAATTTCATGGCCGACCATGTATTCAACCGGCTGGATATTCCAAGTTGGCTGGCGCGCACGGGTTTTCAGATGCTCGATCCGCTCAAGACGGCCAAGGCGAGAATCGATTTCGTGCGGCAGCTGCATGACCGTGAGGCGCTGCTGCCGCGGGAAGCCCAGCGCAGATTCCTGGAATCGGAAGGGTGGATTGCCTGGTCCGGTCCGGCGGTCTCCGAGCTGCTCAAGCAGTTCATCGCGCACAACCGGATGATGACCGGCGGTTTCGCTATCAACGGTCAACTGGTGACGCTCACCGACATCACTTGTCCGGTGCTGGCTTTCGTCGGTGAGGTCGACGACATCGGACAGCCGGCTGCAGTGCGGGGTATCCGTCGTGCCGCACCCAATGCAGAGGTGTACGAATACTCGTTGCGGGCTGGTCATTTCGGGCTGGTGGTCGGTTCCAGAGCGGCACAGCAGACGTGGCCAACCGTCGCCGACTGGGCGCTCTGGATTTCCGGGCACGGCGAAAAGCCCACCGACATCTTCCCGATGGCCGACCAGCCCGCCGAGCACGCCGACCGCGGCGTCGCGCTGAGTTCCCGCGTAGCGCACGGCCTCGGTGAGGCATCCGGGGTGGCGCTGACCATCGCCCGTGGTGCGGCCGATGCCGTTGTCGCAGCGAACAAGTCGATGCGCACGATCGCCGTCGAGACCGTCCGGACCCTGCCGCGATTGGCCCGACTGGGCCAGATCAACGACCACACCCGCATCTCGCTGGGTCGGATCATCGGCGAGCAGGCGCACGACGCGCCGAATGGCGAATTCCTACTCTTCGACGGACGCGTGCACACCTACGAGGCCGTCAACCGGCGCATCGACAACGTCGTCCGCGGCCTCATCGAAGTCGGGGTCCGCCAGGGCGAACACGTCGGTGTGCTGATGGAAACCCGGCCAAGCGCGCTGGTGGCTATTGCCGCGTTGTCGCGCCTCGGCGCTGTTGCGGTGCTGTTGAAGCCGGACGTCGACCTGGCCGCCGCAGTCCGGCTCGGGGGCGTGACCGAGATCATCACTGACCCGCCCAATCTCGAGACTGCGCGGCAATTGCCCGGGCAGGTCCTTGTCCTCGGTGGCGGTGAGTCCCGTGATCTGCATCTGCCCGACGACGCCGGCGTCATCGACATGGAACAGATCGACCCCGACGCCGTCGAACTCCCAGCCTGGTATCGAGCCAACCCCGGGCTGGCAAGGGATTTGGCGTTCATCGCGTTCAGCACCGCCGGCGGCCAGCTCGTCGCCAAGCAGATCACCAACTACCGCTGGGCGCTCTCGGCGTTCGGCACCGCCTCGACCGCGGCTTTAAGCCGTAGCGACACGCTGTACTGCCTCACGCCGTTGCATCACGAATCCGGATTGCTGGTCAGCCTTGGCGGCGCCGTGGTCGGCGGCACGCGCATCGCGCTGTCTCGCGGCCTGCGAGCAGACCGCTTCATCGCCGAAGTACGTCAGTACGGTGTCACCGTCGTCTCCTACACCTGGGCGATGCTGCGCGATGTCATCGACGATCCCGCTTTCACGCTGCGCGGTAATCACCCGGTGCGGTTGTTCATCGGCTCGGGTATGCCGACCGGAATGTGGCAGCGAGTGGTCGACGTGTTCGCGCCAGCGCACGTCGTCGAGTTCTTCGCGACCACCGACGGACATGCGGTGCTGGCCAACGTCTCTGGCGCCAAGATCGGCAGCAAGGGCCGGCCGCTGCCCGGAGCCGGACACGTCGAACTGGGCGCCTACGACGCCGAACATGACCTGATCCTGGAAACTGATCGCGGGCTGGTGCGGATACCAGACGCCGGCGAAGTCGGCGTGCTGCTCGCCGAGCCGCGTGGACCGATCGATCCGACCGCATCGATCAAACGTGGCGTCTTCGCTCCCGCCGACACCTGGATCTCCACCGAGTACCTGTTCCGTCGCGACGCGGACGGCGACTTCTGGTTGGTGGGCAGGCGCGGGCGACGGGCCGTGCGCACTCCTCGCGGAATGGTGTTCTGCGAGCCAATCACCGATGCGCTCGGCATGATTCCAGCGGTCGACCTTGCGGTGACCTATGGCGTGCCGACCGACGGTCACCACATCTCAGTGGCCGCTATTACGTTGCGGCCCGGCGCAACGATCACCGCGGCGGATCTCACCGAAGCGGTGGCAGCAATGCCGTTCGGGCTGGGTCCCGACATCGTGCACGTGGTGGGCGAGCTGACGCTGTCTGCCACCTATCGCCCGACCGTGAGTCCCTTGCGCGCGGCCGGGATTCCCAAGCCGGGACGGCATGCGTGGTATTTCGACGCGGAGACAAGCCAATTCCGGCGGTTGACCGGTGCAGTCCGAGCGGAGATGTCGAGTGATTGACGAAACCCTGCTGAGCATCCTGGTCTGCCCGGCCGATCGAGGCCCGCTGGTGCTGGTCGGGGATGTGTTGTACAACCCGCGGATGCGCCGTGCTTACCGCATCGACGACGGAATTCCGGTGCTGTTGGTCGACGAGGCGACCGAAGTCGGCGACGACGAGCACGCGCAACTCATGGCACGTGCAAATCCGGCAAATCCCCAGTGAGGTAACGCTGTAGGTTCGGGGCGATGGTATCCGCGATCTGCTGGGGCGTCAGCGATTTGTATGGCTCCAACTCCAGAATGTAGCGCGCCATCACCACACCAATGAGCTGTGAGGCGACAAACTGCACGCGGATGACTCCACTGCCCGGTGGATTGTCGATTCGCGGACCAATCTCGACTGCGATCACGTCTTGGATGAAGGTACGGAACAGGTTAACCTCCGAGCCCGCGATAACCGATCGCAGCGCGGCGATGAATGCCGCACCGATCTCAGAGTCCCACAGTGGCAACAACATTGACGGCAGCGTGTGGCCGAGTTCCTCGATTGGGACGTCACGCAACGGGGCGATCACCTCCATCGGGTCGATCGGGATGTGAACGGCCGCAGCGAACAACTTTTCCTTGGTGCCAAAGTAGTGATGCACCAACGCCGAATCCACGCCCGCGGCAGCGGCCACCGCACGTACCGAGGTATTACCGATTCCATTGCGGGCAAATAGTTCCCGGGCGCTGACCAGGATGCGCTCTCGGGTGTCGGACGCGCCGCGAGGACGTCCCGGCCGTTTTCGGTTGGTGTGGGCGACCATTGGATCAGGGCGTCCGTCGTCGGAGGGTGGCGGCGGCCAGGCATAGTGCCGCGATCGCAAATCCCAACACTGCCAAAATGTCGCGCACCGCGACGCCCGTCAGGTCGGTATGCGCGCCTACCTGCTGCAGGGCCTCCAGCGCATAGCTGGCCGGCATCACGTTGCTGATCCAGTGCAGCCAAGTCGGCATCAGCGCGCGCGGGACGATGATGCCCGCTAACAGCAGCTGCGGCACCATCACCAGCGGGATGAACTGCACGGCCTGAAACTCCGTTCGCGCAAACGCACTACACAACAATCCGAGGCCGACACCGAGTACCGCGTTAACGATCGCGATCAGGAATACCCACAGTGGACTGCCGGCGGTGTCGAAGCCGAGGAACCAAAACGAGACCACGCACGCCAACGTCGCTTGCAGCGCTGCCGCGACCGAAAACGCTGTGCCATAAGCGATCAGCAGATCGAGCCGACGCAGCGGTGTGGTCAGTATGCGCTCTAACGTCCCCGAAGCCCTTTCGCGCTGCATTGTGATCGCCGTGATGATGAACATCACGAAAAGCGGAAACAAGCCCAGCAGGATCAGGCACGCATTATTGAACGGCGATGGCATGCCCGGACGGTGCGGGGCATTCTCAAACATGAAGTACATCAACGTGATAACTAAGATCGGCACGGCCAAGATCATCGCGACGCTGCGGTGATCGGCGGCCAGCTGCCGCAGAATCCGAGTCGTCGTAGAGGTGTAGCCGCGCAGTCCTAGCCGGCTTGCCGCCTCGTGCTGCGCTTGATGATGGACAGAAACGCGTCCTCCAGTGACGTGCATCCGGTGTCCTCTCGTAGTTGGGTCGGGGTGGTCTGGGCAACCAGGTGACCGTCGCGCATCAACAACAAGTCACCGCAGTGGTCGGCTTCGTCCATCACGTGGCTGGACACCAGCAGCGTGGTCCCGCCGCGGGCAAGGTCAGCGAACTGCTCCCACAGATCTGCCCGCAGCACCGGGTCCAATCCCACGGTCGGTTCGTCAAGAACGAGCAACTCCGGCTGGCACACCAGCGCGCAGGCCAGTGACACCCTGGTGCGCTGACCACCGGAGAGATTTCCGCAGTAGGCGGTGCTGTGATCGCTGAGGCCCACTCGATCGATCGCGGTGTCGGCCGCGGCGCTGTCAAAGCCATAGAGCGAGGCAAAGTAGCGGACGTTGTCGACAATCCGCAGGTCGTTGTAGATCGTCGGGTCCTGCGGTAGGTAGCCGATCCGGCGGCGAAGGGGAGCTGACCCGGCGGGCAGGCCAAGGACCCGCACCGTGCCCGCAGCAATGAGCTGGGTGCCGACAATGCAGCGGATCAGCGTGGTCTTCCCGCACCCTGACGGACCGAGCAGTCCGGTGATACTGCCGCGGCCGATGCGGACGGAGAAGTCGTGCAAAGCGGGGCGCTTGCCGCGGATCACCCGCAAGTGGCTGATATCGACCGCTACGTGGGGGTCACCATTGGAAATAAATTCATCACGCGATGAAGTCATCATATGATGAATATCCGCTCTCAGGGTGCGCTTGTCAAGGCTTCAGACCACAAGGGATGAGGCTTACGGTTTGCTGCTCAAGCTGTCGGCGGGGCCGATTCGGTCTGCCTCGGAGCGGCTGTTCCAAACGTCGTCGCGCCCGGGCTTCGCAACGGCAAATGGCCGTGCACGCCTTCGGCGTAGGCGGTTTCAGCGTGCTGAGCGAGGTCGACACCGGTGGTCTCTTCTTCTGCGCTGAGCCGGAAGCCCATCACCCGATCAACCAACTTCGCGATAACGAACGACATCGTGAACGCGTAGAGTGCGACGACCACGATCGCCAGCGCCTGCTTGCCCAGTTGGGCGAAGCCGCCCCCGTAGAAGAGACCCCGCGGCCCCGCCGTCATGACCGCCGTGGCAAGCAGCCCGATCAATGACACACCGACAACGCCGCCGACGAAGTGCACACCGACCACGTCGAGCGAATCGTCATAGTTGAAACGGAGTTTCGCGCCCACCGCGAACGAGCACACTATTCCTGCCGCGAGGCCGACGACCGCCGCGCCGAGCGTGTTGACGGTTCCGCACGACGGAGTGATGGCGACGAGGCCGGCGACCACACCGGATGCCGCGCCGAACGTCGTGGGCCTGCCGTCGCGGATTCGTTCGACCGACAGCCAGCCGAGCATGCCCAGACAGCCCGCGACAAGCGTGTTGAGAAAGATGGCCGCGGCAGTTCCGTTGGCGGCCAAGGCGGAACCGGCGTTGAACCCGAACCAGCCGAACCACAGCAGCCCGACACCGACAAAGAGCAACGGCAGATTGTGCGGCCGCATCGCGTCCTTCTTGAAGCCGATGCGGGGCCCGAGTACCAGCGCCAGCGCCAGGGCAGAGCAGCCGGACACGATCTCGACGACGAGGCCGCCCGCGTAGTCCAGCACGCCCAGCTTGGCCAGCCAGCCACCGGGTCCCCATACCCAATGCGCGACAACCGAATACACGAAAACCGCCCATACCGAGACGAACACCATCCAGGCAGCGAACCGGGCGCGGTCTGCGATCGCGCCGCTGACAAGTGCGGCCGTGATGATCGCGAACGTCAATTGGAACGTGGCATATAGCAGTTCGGGAACTGAGCCGTGGGTGGTGTCGGGGGTGATGCCGAGCATCCCGATATGACTGAGGTTGCCGATGAGCCCGCCCGCTCCATCTTGCGAGAACGCGATGGTGTAGCCGACCAGCAGCCACGTCACCGTGACAAGCGGGATGGAGATGAAGCTCATCATCATCATGTTGAGCACCCCGGTGGTGCGGACCATGCCGCCGTAAAAGATCGCGAGGCCGGGGGTCATCAACAGGACCAGTGCGGTGCTGGCAAGGAGCCACGCAGTCGCGGCAGGGTCGATCGCATGCATATCTTGAGCTCCTTCGCCATGCAGCAACCGGGATATTGCCATGTTTGCGCTGCCGGTAGGTTCGATGGGTGCGATCCGGCCAAGGCGTGGCTGCACGTGAGCTGACAGCCAACCCGGTCGCGGCCGCGCATCGATTGCTCGGCGCCACCCTCACCGGCCGGGGCGTGCGGGCCATCGTCGTCGAAGTCGAGGCCTACGGCGGAGTTCCCGACGGCCCCTGGCCGGATGCCTCGGCCCACTCCTACCGCGGGCTCAACGGCCGCAACGCCGTGATGTTCGGGCCGCCGGGGCGGCTTTATACCTACCGAAGCCACGGGATCCACG
>DAIODV010000126.1:0-867 GCA_036746615.1 Mycobacterium sp. | reverse complement strand
TGCGCCAACGTTTCTTGCGGGCCCGACGGCACCGCTGCAGCGGTCTTGCTGAGGGCCGCCGCCATCGAGGACGGCGCCGATGTTGCGCGTGCCCGCCGCGGTGAGCTGGTCCGTGCCGCTGCGTTGGCGCGGGGTCCGGGCAATCTGTGCTCGGCGCTGGGAATCACCATGGACGACAACGGGATTGACTTGTTCGACCCGGGCAGCCCGGTGACCGTGGATCTGAATGCCCCGCTGACCGCCGTGTCCGGTCCCCGCGTCGGGATCAGCCAGGCCGCCGACCGGCCGTGGCGATTGTGGCTCGCGGGACGACCGGAGGTCTCCGCATATCGCCGCAGCCCGCGGGCCCCCGCGCCGGGCGCTAGCGACTAGCCGGGCTCATCCTCTGGAAGACTATTCGGACATGATCCTCGACGAGCTGCGCTGGCGTGGACTGATCGCACAGTCCACCGACCTCGAAGCGCTGGCCAGCGAGGCTGCCCGGGGCCCGCTGACGCTGTACGCGGGCTTTGATCCAACCGCGCCCAGCTTGCATGCCGGACACCTGGTCCCGCTGTTGGCGCTGCGCCGCTTTCAGGCCGCTGGGCATCGCCCGATCGTCCTCGCCGGCGGTGCAACCGGCCTGATCGGTGACCCTCGCGACACGGGCGAACGGCTACTCAACTCCGCTGAAACCGTCGAGGGATGGACTGACCGGATCCGCGGACAGCTGGAACGGTTTGTCGATTTCGACGCGTCGCCTACGGGCGCGATCGTCGAAAACAACCTTGAGTGGACCAGCGCGATGTCGGCGATTGAGTTGCTCCGCGACGTCGGCAAGCACTTCTCGGTCAACGTGATGCTGGACCGCGACACCGTCCGGCGGCG
>DAIODV010000125.1:0-9442 GCA_036746615.1 Mycobacterium sp. | reverse complement strand
TCCGCGAAAAGGCCGGACTTGCCCATCACACTGGTGAGCCAGGTCGGCGCATTCTCGTACCGCACGCCGCGGAAACTCGGCGAATCCAGGTGCCCCGGATCACGATTGGCACATGGGCCGTTGATGTTGAACAGCATCAGCTGGGGCTTGGCGTATTCCGCGTTCCAATAGCTTTTCGCCATCTCGAGGAACTGCGCGTTGTAGAAGCAGTCGTGCAATTCCGGGTACAAGACAGCGCCGTAGTTCGCGAGGTAGCCACGGAAGGTCGGGGTCAAAAACAGGTCCAACGACGGCTCGAAGCCTTCCGGGAAGACACCGCTCATGGTCGCGATCAGTTCTTCCGGGGACGCGAAGTGTTGCGCAATGATCAACTTCCACGGGCCCTCGGTGCGCACGACATCGAGCAGGCGCTCGCGTTGGTCATCGGTGTAGACGTTGTCGATCTCGCGCGGCGGAGCTGCCGGCCGCAATACGTCGGAAAGCTCCATCCGTCGCTCGTCGGTGAGCATCAGCTGTCTCCTTCTGGCAGTTCTGCGTTGCTGTGATTGTCCGCGGCGTCAATGCGCCGCAGCCGTCCCCTGTCCGGTGATCGGGACGTCAAATCGGACCGGGTACGCGAACTTCGCCTGCAAGAGCGCCCCGATTTCGGCGATGGCCAGCCGGCCGCGCACCGTTGCGTCAGCCCGCATAAGAAAACCGTGATACATGCCGGGATAACGGCTACTGGTGGTCTGTACGCCGGCTTCTCGGAGCCGGTCCGCGTACCGCTCTCCCCAGTCCTGGATCGGATCACAGCCCGCAGTCACCACGATCGCCGGCGGCAGGCCGGACAGATCGGACGCGTAGGCCGGAACCAGGTACGGGTCGCGGGGCGGACCGGCGTCGCCGTCGGCAAGAGCGTGCATGTAGTCGATGTCGTCGCGGGCGAGCAGCGGAGCATGGGCCAGCGCAATGATTGAGGGAGCGGTCATGTCGCGATCGAGACCTGGGTACAGCAGCACCTGCGCACAGATCGCCGGCCCGCCCCGGTCACGCGCGGCCAACGCAACCGCGGCCGCCAGCGACCCGCCTGCGCTGTCGCCGACGACCACAACGCGGCCGGCATCGATACCAAGGTTGTTTGCGTTTTGCGATACCCAGTCGGTCGCGGCATAGGCATCGTCGAACTGCGCCGGGGGCGGCGACTCGGGCGCCAACCGATAGTCCACGGCCACGACGGTGGCACCCGACGCTGACGCCAGCTCGCGGGCCAGCGGCTCGAACGAGTGGTTGGAGCCCATGACCAGTCCGCCGCCGTGAAAGTAAACCAGCGCGGGCAGAACGGAATCGTCTGTGGGACGGTAGATTCGGACAGAAATCGATCCGGCGGGCCCGGGTATGGCGGTGTCGAGGATGCTGGCCATTCCCGGCATCGCGTCCGGCAGCGGCGCGGACTCGACGGCGGCCCGCACCGCGGCCAGGCCCCGCTCCCGCATCGGCGGAATATCACCGAAGGACGCTATCCGCGCGGCCGCGTCGGGATCCAGCGCGGGAACGGTCATCTCAACACCGGGGGCCGTTGCGCAGCAAGCACATTCGCACGCTCCACCATTGCCGACGCGACATTTTCGGGTTGCGTGAGTAAGTAGAAGCGCCCCTCGGCGGCTTGGTCAAACACCGCTTCCGCGGCAGCAAGGGCATCGATGGCGTTGGCCTTGATGTCGAGCATGGCCGAGCGCTGAGACTCGGCGGCGGCGACGTCGCCGTCATCAACTCCACCCGCCGACTCGAAGATGTTGGATACCACAGCGCCCGGCAGCACGGCCTGCACGTGAATGTGGTCGTGACCGGCCGATTGAACGTCCAGATACAGGCATTCGGTCAACGCGAGCACAGCGTGTTTACTCATGATGTAAGGCGCCTGCAACGGAATCGCCACCACGCCGCCCACCGACGACAAGTTCCATACCCAGGCTTGCTCACGGGCGGCTATCATCTTCGGCACAAACGCTCGCACTCCGTGGAACACCCCGCTGATGTTGATGTCGACGACGCGCTGCCAGTTGGCTGTTGGGGTATCCCACAGGAAGCCGAACTGTTCCACGCCTGCGTTGTTCACCAACAGCCGCACTGGTCCGACTTCCCGGTATGCCGAGTCGGCGAGCGTCTGTACGGCTTCGGCATCACGCACGTCGCACACGACGTCTACGGCGACGCCTCCCACTGTTCGGAGCTCGTCGCGGAGTGCTGTAATGGCTTCCGCATCGATGTCGGCCAGCACGACAGTCATCCCCAGCCGGGCGGCGTATCGCGCTAGCCCCGCACCGATGCCGGAGCCGGCGCCGGTGATGACGGCGACGCCACCAGAGAAGGTTTCGCGTGCGCTCACCGACTACGTACCGGCGGCGCTATCGGCGGCGAGCTCGGAGAGCGGCACTGAATAGGTCGTGTCGAGGATGACTTCCATCTCGGTGAACTCCAGCCCGTTGGCGCTACGCCGTACGGCGACGTTGACCACGCCGCTGGACACCGCGAACGGCACATAGTTCACGATCTGATTGACGAAAATATAGAAACGTGCGCGGGTGACTTCTCCATCGGTGCCGGTGCGATGCACGTTGGTCGCGTGATGGCGCAGCGGGTAAGGGCTCTGCTGGCGATGCTCGAAGAGCCACCCCATCACCACATCGCGGCCCTGCAGTTCGGGTGACATCAGCTCCTCGAAAGGGCTGGCGCCCGAATCGCTTCGGGTCAAGTAGTGCACGTCTTCGGCGTAGCGCGCCGCCAACGCATCGTAGTTCGCTTCGTCGTAGTCGTACCAGAAGCCCGCGACGAACTCCTGCAATTCCGGCAGCGTGATGTCGTTGCTCATGAAAGCGAGTCAACCCTGCGACGGTCCTATCAACACCGGCCATGCCCGGTCAGTGGAACATTGTCTCCCGCTGAGTAGAAAGACGACGCGCAGCGCACCCCTCCGTCTCGATACTCGATGGCATGACGGCCGCCACTGAATCGACGCCGCCCACCATCCCAGCCCGTCCTGACCCTGACGAACTACGACACAACCTCCGTCTGGCTGACCCGGGCGTGCTGGTGGCGGTGCTCGGTCAGCTCACCGGCGACGCATCGGTGATCGACACCTACGCGCCCAAGATTTCGCACGTTCCCGACCCGCCCGAGCGGGCCGGCGTCACCGACCCCGATACGGCGGAGGCACTGGTACACGCCGTCATCGACGCTCTGGATCCGCCACCGCGCATCGACGCGGTGCCCGCCGTCAATCGGGCTTTGTTCGCCCGACTGCTTCCAATCGCACTGGGCTCGTCGGTCGACGACGAGCAGATAGACCTGCTGCTCGAGCAGGGCGGCTTCCACCGTTCCCAGCCCACGTTGCCGCGCACGGCGCCGATCCCCGATACCGTCAACGTCGCGATCATCGGCGCGGGCATCGCGGGGATGAGCGTTGCGCTGGCGGCCGCCGCGGAGGGCGTGTCCTATGAGATCTTCGATCGCAATGAGGAAGTCGGCGGCACCTGGCTGACCACCACCTATCCGGGCATCGGCGTCGACACGCCGTCGGCGTACTACTCGCTGTCTTGGGAGGTCAACCCCGAGTGGACCAGCTACTACCCGCAAGGCGCGGAGTATCAACGCTATCTGGTGGCCCTGGCCGACAAGTACAAGCTGCGCGAGCGGACCCGGTTTCGCACCGAGGTCGATGCGTTGTGGTGGGACGCCGATCGCAACCAGTGGCAGATCCATTCGGTCGATGCCGACGGCCGCCGTGAGATCAACTACGCAAGAGTGGTGATCACCGCCGCCGGCTATCTCAACCGCCCACGCTGGCCCGATGTCAAGGGTCGAGAAACGTTCGCGGGCATCAGCATTCACTCAGCGCAGTGGGATTCATCGCTGGATCTCACGGACAAGAAGGTGGCGATCGTCGGTGCCGGCTGCACCGCGGTGCAGATCGTCGACGCGTGCGTCGACCAGGTGGACCACTTGACGGTGTTCCAGCGTCAGCCGCATTGGGTGGCACCACGCAAACGTCCTACCGACGAGGTCCCCGCGCATAGGCGCTACCTGGGGCGCCACCTGCCGTACTACGCGAATTGGAACCGGCTGAAATCGTATTGGGGCACCGCGGACAACAACTATCCGGTCATTCTGCGGGATCCGGAGTGGGCCAAGGACCACTTGTCCATCTCTGCGGCCAACGATGTGCTCCTGCAGATGTGTCTGGAGTACATCGAGCAGACCTTCGGCAAAGACACGGAGCTCGCCAAGAAGGTGACGCCGGATTTCGCGCCGTATGGTAAGCGGATCATCCGCGATCCGGGCGGGTATTACGCGGCGTTGACGCGCGACCACGTTGACGTCGAGGCCGGCGAACCTGCCGAAGTCAACGCGAAAGGCATCGTCACACAGGACGGCCGGCAGATCGACCTCGACGTGATCATCTACGCCACCGGCTACCACTTGGACTTCCTGTCCACAATCGACATCCGCGGCCGTGACGGCAAGAAACTGGCAGACGAATGGGGCGACAGTCCTCGTGCCTACCGCGGCGGGACCGTGCCCGGCTTCCCCAACCTGTTCACCATGTCGGCACCGAACTACAGCCCCGGTCACGGTGCCGGCGCGAACTTCTCAATGGAAGTGCTCGCGCACTACATCATCGAATGCCTGCAGTTGATGGCGCTGCGCGGCGCCGACACAATCGAAGTCACTCAGCGGGCCTACGAGGACTACGTTGCGGAAATCGACGAAACGATGAGCGGTACCGTGTGGTGCCACACACCAAATGCGCACACCTACTACCGGTCGGGATCGGGCCGGGTGGTGGTGGCGACGCCGTATCGGCTGGTCGACGTGTGGCATCAGCATCGCGCGCCAATCGAAGATCATTTCATCTTACAATGATCCAATTGCTCACCGGTAAAACAGCTTTGGTCACCGGCAGCAGCCGCGGCATTGGACGCGCAATCGCCCAGCGGCTGGCCGCGGAAGGCGCGACCGTCGCGGTTACGGCGCGCGCCTACCAACCGTCGCAGTCGACCCGGTCCGGGGTTACCTCGGCGCTACCAGGGACCATCAACGAAACCGTCGCCCTGATCCAGGACGCCGGCGGGTCGGCCTTCGGGCTGACCGCCGACCTCGAAGACGGTACGGCGCGTGATGGCCTGGTCGGCGCAGTGGTGGAGCGCACCGGTCGCATCGACATCCTGGTCAACAACGCCGGTTTCGCCGACTATGCGCTAGTCGAGGAGATGTCGCTGGAAACTTTCGACCGGACCGTCGAGCACTATCTGCGAACGCCATTCGTGCTCACAAAAGCAGCTGTGCCGCAGATGCGCAAGCAAGGTGCTGGGTGGATCGTCAACATCGGCTCGGTCACCGGTGTGGCTCCGGTGCGGCCCTACCGCGAGTACAACAAAACTTCCGGTGACGTCATCTACGCGTCGTGCAAGGCCGCCATGCACCGCTTCACCCAGGGGGTGGCCGCCGAGTTGCTCGACGCCAACATCGCCGTCAACTGCGTCGGTCCGTCGACGGCCGTCCGCACACCTGGTGCGGCACAGCTTATCCCGGAGACCTTCTTCACCGAGCCGGTCGAGTATCTGGCCGAGACTGTGCTCGCGATGTGCCATCTGCCGGCCGCGCAACGCACCGGCCTAGTGGCCTTCAGCCTGCACTACCCGTGGTCACATGGGCTGCCGGTGCATAGCCTCGACGGTAGGTCGGTGCTGCCGCCGCTGGAACCGCCGGCATCTGCTAACCCCAATATCCAGCCGGCCGGCCTATAGCCCGAAAGACACGTGGCGGCGGCACTCCGATGGGAGGTGGTGCCCGACAAAGCGGGTCAAGGCCAACCGCGCCCATGTCGGATCACTCGATATCTTCAGGAGCTAGTCAGCAAGGCAGCCTCGCATCGACAGAAGCTGTGGCAGACGCGATCTCGCACAATCACGTCGGGACATTCCGGATCGAACCATCGGTCCACCACCGCCCAGTGGATCGGATGCATCAGATATGGACCCATCAGTCCGTCGAGGTCGCTGAACTCCTGCTCGAATACGTGCGTCCATGACGACGTCCCGATTGCATCATCGACACGGCTCAGCTGCCACGCTCTGATCGCCGGTATGTAATGGGGCATCCAGGACAGCTCGGCTTCAAAACGTGCGAGGGTGCCGGCGTCGATGCCCGGCGATATCCGCAATAACAGGGCACGATAGACGGTGCCCGCCACGTCGCCGCTGCGCTTCGGCGTACCCGAGTAAGTGACACCGTTCACCCTGGTAATCGCGGGATCGTTCAGAGTAGTCGCGAATTCGTCTGCGGCCGAGAGCCATTGGTTTCGGGAATCGAACCTCAGGTGGATCAGCACGTCGCCGCCGTTGCGTGATCCCGGCAGTGTCAGCTCGACGAGCCGGTGGTGTGCGTGGGTCGCTTCGGTCGCCAAGCGCACGGCCGCCAGTACGCACTCTCGCTCTCCCTCGGCGACATCGATGAGCCTAGTGACGCTATACATCGCAGAGGCCATCGACATCGTCGGCGGCGGCGGCGAAAGACCGGGACCGCTCGGTGACCAATTCGTCAATCTGCGACCACCATTGGCCCAACGCCGGGTCCGGGCGGCCCTTCCACGTCATCTCCCACCATGCCTGGGCGCTGGGCAGCGTCCAGCTGATCGTCACGGTATTGGCGAGGTCTTCGGACCAGATCGGAGGACTGACGAGAACGTCGCACAATGTCATGCCGCGGGAGCGGGCACCGGGTGCGTACTCGGCGAGGTAGGTGTCGATGAAAGTCCTGGCGCATCCGGGCTTGGTCACCACTGTGTCGATGACGAATATCCGACCGTCAGCCATGGTCTGACCTTTCAGCGAAGCAGTTGGGCAAGCGCCAGACACGACTGCCGACGGGCTTCGTGCGCGATATCGAGCATTGGCATCGTCATGAAGCCGTGGATGCCCCCGTCGAAGGGGCATCGCACGGTGACCACACCCGCAGCCTCGAGAGCGTCGGCGTAGGCGTTGCCCTCATCACGCAGTGGATCATGACCGGCCGTGACGATGACGGCGGGCGGCAGTCCGGCCAGGTTCGTCCGCAGCGGCGAGGCGTATGGGTGTTCCCGATCGGCAAGTGCCGGCACGTACTGATCCCAATACCACTGCAGCGCAGGCTTCGGATTGTAGAAACCGTTGCCGAACAAACGATATGACTCGTTGTCAAAGTCGGCGGCGATCACCGGATAGATCAGCAACTGAGCCGCGATCGGGGGACCTCCGCGATCGCGCGCCATCACCGCGGTGACGGCGGCCAGGTTCCCGCCCGCGCTGTCTCCACACACCACAACGCGCTGCCCATCGCCGCCGACAGTGTCCGCCTGGCGCGCCGCCCATTGGGCGACTGCGTAGACGTCCTCGGCTGCGTCCGGCCACCGATTCTCCGGCGCCAGCCGATAGGCGACCGAAATCACAATGGCGGGAATACGATTGGCGATATTGCGGCACAGGCCATCGTGGCTGTCCAGATCGCAGAATACGAAACCGCCGCCATGGGCGTACACCACAATCGGTAGCCGCTCGCCGATCGGCCGATACACCCGGACCGGGATGCCGCCGCCGGGACCCGGGATGGTGTTGTCGACGATCTGCGCCACCGGCTCCGGCCGAGGCGGTGGCACGAAGCGGGAGCGGATGGTGGCCCTTGCCTGCGCGCCGGTCATAGTGTGGACCGGCGGGAAGCCGTCGTCCAGCGCCTCGATCATCGGGGCGATTTGTGGATCGAGTTTCACGCGTACTGCAAAGCGGGCCGCGATGCGGGACGCAATGGCCGCAGCGGCTGCAAGGTCGGTGCAACCCGTTGCGGGCCGTCCTCGACGTTGCGCCAGATGGCCATCGCGGTCATCCGCACCGGGGCGGCCAAACGCTGATCGAACATCATCCGATTCATCGGGCCGCATACCGAGACTGCGGCAATTGCTTCCGTGGCCTCACCCGGACTCCCGATCGGCGCTGCGACGCAGCCGAATCCGAGCAACGACTCCTCGCGCTCGAACGCGACGCCGTGGGCGCGCACCTTGGCCAGTTCAACCGCAAGTTGGGAGCTACTGGCAATTGAGTATCTGGTCTTTCTGGCCTGCAGATCCACGGCCGTGTCCGCATCGCCGTAGGCCAGGATCGCCTTGCCCACCGCGGTACAGTGCGCAGGCTGGCGAGCGCCAACGCGCGTCGGCAGCCCGCCCGTCATCCGGTCGCCGACCTTCTCGAGGTAGACGACGTCAGGTCCGTCCAGCACCGCAAGGTGAACGACGAGCCCTGTGGCACGGTGCAATTCGGCCAGCAACGGGCCGGCCGCCCGCACCAGGCGATCCTGGTGTACCGCCAGCGAGCCCAGCTCGACCAGCCGCATCCCGAGTTCGTAGTCGCGACCGCTGCGGCGAAGCCAGCGCAGCTGCACCAGCCGCTCGAGCATCCGGTGCGCCGACGAGCGGGGCAGCCCAGTGCGACGGACGATCTGAGCCAGCGTCAACCGTCCCGGGCCCTCGAACGCGTCGAGGACCAGCGAGATCCGGTCGATCACGGCAGTCGGGGTGGCTGGCTCGACGGTCGCAACGGCTTTGATGCTCCCTGACATCGGCTTCTCCCAACTCACCTATATCTGAGTGATATATGACTATTAGTCATACCCTATCAGGGTGTCCGTTGTCACTAGCCACGGGAAAATTACCGTCGGACATAGTGAGAGTCGGACGGTTCAAGCTGAATCAGCGCGGGTCAGCCCTTGGCGGCGGAGCACCCTGCGCGCCGGCCATAGAAGCTGCCGTCACCGAGTGAGACACCGCTTGCGTAACCCCATGCGGCCAGTCCGGCGGTCGAGCGGCCCGCGGCGAACAGGCCAGCGATGGGCTCGCCGCTGACATGCAGCACCGCAGCATCCAACGTCGTGGCGAGCCCGCCCAAGGTGAAACCGCCCGTGTTCTCCCGCAGATCGATGGCGCCGACCGGTGAGCCGATCGGCTTGCACCACTCGGATTTCTTGTGCAACAGCGGATCTTCGCCGCGGGCGGCGCCCTCGTTGTAGGCGGTCACGGTCGCCTGCAGCGAACCGGGCGCCAGTCCCATCTCGCTTTCCAGGTCGGCCACGGTGTCGGCCACCCAGGTGGCCGGTCGCAGCATGAACTTGGGCGACCAGGAGTTCATCGCCTCTTGCTGCGCGTCGTCGTCGATGATCAGATAGGCGATGTTGTCCTGCTGGTAGAGCGTAAGTTGCCCGATCCGGCCCGGGTAGGTGTCCTCGGCGACGTAACGCTGTCCGCGGCCGTTGACCAGAATGCCGCGCACCAGCTGCTGGGGGTCGATGAAGATCGCGACTTCGGTGGCGTCCATGTGGGCCAGATCGGCGCCCAGCGCCTGCGCCATCCGGATCGCCTGACCGTCGTGCTGCTCGATGG
>DAIODV010000124.1:9256-9476 GCA_036746615.1 Mycobacterium sp. | reverse complement strand
GTTTAGTGGCTACCTCGGCTGCCCACGCCTCGACTTCGTGGTCGCCCACTTCGATCGTCGAACCGCAGCTGCGGCACACCAGGTGGTGGTGATGGTGTTCCGAGCATCGCCGGTAGACCGATTCGCCGGTGTCGGTGCGCAGAGTGTCGAGCATCCCGGCCGCGGCCATCGACTGCAGCGTCCGGTAAACGGTAGTCAGGCCGATGTTCTCGCCGCGCTG
>DAIODV010000124.1:737-9246 GCA_036746615.1 Mycobacterium sp. | reverse complement strand
ACCGGAATTCGTCGAGCGTGTCCAGCAGCGTCGAGATCGCCGCCCGCTGCCGGGTCGACCGCTCACCCGCTCTCGTCATTGCTTGTCCTCGCCGGCGTGCGCGACGGCGTCGATCACGATGTGGGCCAGGTGGTGATCGGCCAGCCGGTAGAGCACCTCGCGGCCTGACCGCTCCCCGGTCACCACCCCCGCGGCCTTGAGGATCTTGAGGTGCTGGCTGACCAGAGGCTGCGGGACGCCCAGCGCATCGACGAGTTCATGTACGCAGCGCTGGGATTCGCGCAACTGCAGCACGATCGCGATTCGCACCGGCGCGGCCAGCGCGCGCAGCAGCTCGCCGGCGGCTTCCAGAATTTCGCGCGGCGGCGGCGCTGGCAGCTCTACCGCGTCACCGTGCTGGTGTTCGTTGACCAAGGACATATCGGTTCCACTGTCACATGCATAATCACGCATGTCAAAGAAGCGCAGCGCCGAATCGCTACGATGACGGATGCTCACCGGCTCGATCGTCCCTGCACCGAAAGAACAGGAGTAATCACCTCGTGGCGTCCGTCATCGACACCGTGGTCAACCTCGCCAAGCGGCGCGGCCTGGTCTACCCCTCTGGCGAGATCTACGGCGGCACCAAGTCGGCATGGGATTACGGGCCGCTGGGGGTCGAGCTCAAAGAAAACATCAAACGCCAGTGGTGGCGCTCAGTGGTCACCGGCCGCGACGACGTCGTCGGCCTGGACTCGTCGATCATCTTGCCGCGCGAGGTGTGGGTCGCCTCCGGGCACGTGGAGGTGTTTCACGACCCGCTGGTGGAGTGCCTGAGCTGCCATCACCGGCACCGCCAGGACCACATGCAGGAGGCGTACGCGGCGAAGAAGGACATCGCCGATCCCGAATCGGTGCCGATGACCGAGATCGTCTGCCCCGACTGCGGCACCAAAGGCCAGTGGACCGAGCCGCGCGAGTTCAACATGATGCTCAAGACCCATCTCGGTCCGATCGAAACCGAGGAGGGCCTGCACTATCTACGGCCGGAAACCGCGCAGGGGATTTTCGTCAACTTCGCCAACGTAGTGACGACCGCACGCCGCAAACCGCCGTTCGGTATCGGCCAGATCGGCAAAAGCTTCCGCAACGAGATCACCCCGGGCAACTTCATCTTCCGCACTCGCGAGTTCGAACAGATGGAGATGGAGTTCTTCGTCGAGCCCGCAACCGCCACGGAGTGGCACCAGTATTGGATCGATACCCGGTTGCAGTGGTACGTGGACCTGGGCATCACTGAAGAGAACCTGCGGTTGTATGAACACCCCAAAGAGAAGTTGTCGCACTACTCCGACCGCACCGTCGACATCGAGTACAAGTTCGGCTTCGTCGGAAACCCGTGGGGCGAGCTGGAGGGTGTAGCCAACCGGACCGATTTCGACTTATCCACGCACGCAAAGCATTCCGGCGTGGATCTGTCCTTCTACGACCAGGGTACCGACACTCGGTATGTGCCGTATGTGATCGAGCCGGCGGCCGGCCTGACGCGGTCGTTCATGGCGTTTTTGGTCGACGCCTATCACGAGGACGAGGCGCCCAACGCCAAGGGCGGTATGGACAAGCGCACAGTTCTGCGGCTCGATCCACGGCTTGCGCCGATCAAGGCCGCTGTGCTGCCGCTGTCCCGGCACGCCGATCTGAGCCCCAAGGCCCGCGATCTGGCCGCCGAGTTGCGCAAATGCTGGAACGTGGAGTTCGACGACGCCGGGGCCATCGGTCGCCGTTACCGGCGCCAGGACGAGATTGGCACACCCTATTGCGTCACAGTGGATTTCGACTCGCTCGAGGACCACGCCGTGACCATCCGGGAGCGTGACGCGATGACGCAGGATCGGGTGGCCATCGACGCGGTGGTGGATTATCTGGGATCGCGCCTGCGGGCCTGCTAGTAGCCGGAAAAGAAACTGCTCAAAAACTTTGGTCAAGTTATTCCGCTATTACTCGTATGACCAATATCATGAGAGCTTCGGCGCGGCAGCACACTAGGGCGTGGTGGGCTGCCGCGCCTCTTCCTGCTCCCACCCAGATGCCGTAGCCCTGGGGCCGGGTAGCTGAGAGCTAGCTGAGTGCTCGGCGGGGACGCGCATCTCCCTTTAATTAACTTGTGCGCAACTAATTTTGGGCTCTAGCGGGCGCTCTTAACAGCCGTACGACCAGAAGCTCGGAGGGCCAAGTATTAAAAACACTGAAGATTTTCTCAGGAAACTATTGACTTTGCTCAGGCCCGTCGCCAGACTCGTCATTGGGGTATCACGTGGGTGGCCTCGCCCAGCCGCCTAAGAAAATTCACGTGAGGGTCAATCAAATTCAGGTCTTTCACGTGACTTGAAGGGCCTGGCTCATAATCCGACTCAGAGATCGGAGTTTGTCATGAGTCACAAGACAATCCGCCGTGGTGTGATGGCCGGTTTGGGTGCGGCTGCCGCAGCTCTCGGGGCCGGCGGCCTGGCGGCCACCGCGTCCGCCGACGACATCGACATGTACGGTTTCACCGATACGACGGTGTTTACCCAATTCACCGGTACCACCGGAGCGAATATCTTTACGACCACCTTCAACGACTACATCACCGTTGATGAGACCACGGGCGTAGTGACCCCCCACTTCACCTTCCCCACCACCGTGGAGACTATGCAAGCCCTGATGCCCGGTGTTACCAATGAGGGTGGCTTCAACTTGAACAGCGTAGCTACTGAGTTCTTTGGCGATACCACCACGACATATACCGCGACGGCGACCGACACCGATTTCTTCCTAGCAAACGGGAACGACTTGACTACATTTCTCCCGCTGCTTATTACGTCATTGTTCTCTCCCGGCATTCCGGACGCGGATCTCTTCCCGTTCTGAGGTGACCAGGTGAGTTGATGCGGGTCTCGCACGGTCAGGTGGCGGTCCCGGGAGTAAGCGCATGCCTGGGCTAGAACCGCCCGCCGCCGCCCATGAAGCCGCCGTCGGACGAGCCCGATGAACCGCCGAACGACGTTGGGCCCCAGCCGCCGCCCCAACCGCCGCCGAAGCCTCCGCCCATCGCATTGCCGAGCATGTCGCCGATGATGATGCCCCCCATCATCGCGCCCATGTGGTCGCCGCCGCCGTAGCGTCCGGTGTAGGCGAGCTGGGCGGACTGCACGTCATCGTTGGCAAGTGACTGAGCCTGGGCGGCCAGTGCCGCCGCGGTGTTGGCACGAGTGATCGCTTCACTGATATCGGTGTCGCGTACCTCTTGGGCGGCTTGCAGCTGCCGGCTTGCCTCGGCCAGCCGAGTCCGTGCCTCGGGCCCGATGCTGCCGCGGCGGGTATCGATGAAATCGGAGACGCCATGGATCCGCGACTGCGCCGTGAACACGGCCTGCTCGAACGTCCGGTTGAGTCGCTCTGCAGTCGCTTGCTCTTCGGCGACGGTGGCCAGTAGCCGGTTCAGGTCGGCGTCGGCCTTGGTCAGTTGAGTGAATGCGCTGAGTGGGTCGGCTGAACCGCCGGCGTGGACGGCATCGAGGGCTTTCTTCGCCGCATCCCGGACACTGGCCAACTCGCGAGTGTGCGCGGCTTTGGTTTGCTGCGTGCTTCGCAGCTGCGAGTCGGCATGCTCGATACCCGCCTGGATGTTGGCGATCAACGACGGCAGCGTGGCGACCGCATGGCGAATGTCGTTGGCGGCGTTGTCCACTGCGTCGAGCAACGCGCGGGCTTGTCCCAGCGCAGACTCCGCCGCTTGCACACCATCGACCAGCCCGCTTTGCTCGCCGCTGACCGGCTTAGCCGCCAGATCGCGGGCGCGGCTGAGGTTTTGGTCGGCGAAGGCCAGCCGATCCTTGGCGGTGGCGACGTTGGTGGCCACTGACGTCAGCGCCGCAGGGTCGAATTCGTTGCGTAACTCGGTCATTCGCTGCTCAGCAGGAGCGATGCGGGCCGTCAGCTCGACCATCTGCTGAGTCAGGCCATCGAGCCGGGAGGGTGCGTTCACCACCAGATCGCGCATTTCTTCGAAGGCCTCGCGCTGCGACTCGAGCTCGCGATCGGCCCGCGCCGCGGAGATGATCACCTGCGTCAACAGCTCGCGCCGCTGCGCGCGTGTCTCGGGTATCGTGTCGTCAAGCTGTTGGCGCACGGTAAACGCTTGCGCTAGAGCGGCTTTGGCGTTGCTGACGGCGCGGCTGAACGGCTCAGTTCGCTGCTCGCCGAATTCCTCGATCGTCAGCGCCAGCTCGTTGGCACTGGTGCGAACCGCGTTATCGACATCGACGACTTTCCAGCGCGACAAGTCGTCAAGCGCGCCAAGCGACAGCGCCGCCAGCGCATTCGGATCGGTGGCGTCGACTCGGCGAGCGGCGGCCAGTTCGGCCGCGCGTCGCCGGCGCCGCCGGTAACGCATGGCCATGATCAACGCCAGCACCGCGATCGCGATCACGCCCAAAGCGATCAGCAGCGGCGTCCAGTTCGTCGAACCCGGCTCGCGGTTCAGCCCATTGGCTGCCGCGACCGCGGCATCGCTCCAGTCGCCGCGGCCTAGCGCAGGCTCGATCTGATTGCGCCGCAACTCATCGACCTGACTTGAGCTGATGGTCGTCACCTTGTTGGGCACCAAAAACGCATACGAACGGTCGGCGGTGGCGACGGCGAGCAGTGCGTCGAAATCGCCTAAGTCGCTAGCGGTTCGCGTGCTTTGCGCCCAGCTCCACGCCGACTGACCAGAGAAGTTGTCGACGAAAACCACCCATAGTCGAATGCGGCGGTCGGAGTAGAGCTCGCCGGTGGCTGACCGGATCGCAGCGCGATCCGAGCCGTTGAGCACCTCGGCTTGGTCGGTGATGTAGTTGCCCAGCCGGAACGGCGGTTGTGCGGCGGCAGACGGCGCCACCAGTAAAGCGGTGATCAGCATCGCCAGACACATGGCGAGCAAGCGGAGGGTGCGCATGCTGGACAATCTAATCCGCGCGGCGGCACTGCTCGATGCAGCTGGCAGACTGTCCATCGATGAGTCAGCAAGACCCCTATGACGATTTCGACCGCCAGCGGGTGGTTCCCGAAGCGCCGAAGACCGCCGGCTTGCCGGGCTCCGAGGGGCAGCACCGCACCGACTTCGCCCGCGATCGCGCCCGCGTGCTGCACAGCGCTGCACTGCGCCGTCTTGCCGACAAAACACAGGTCGTCGGTCCGAGGGACAGCGACACACCACGCACGCGACTGACCCATTCGCTGGAGGTGGCCCAGATCGGCCGAGGGATGGCGATCGGGCTGGGCTGCGATCCCGATCTTGTCGACATGGCCGGTCTGGCCCACGACATCGGGCACCCCCCGTACGGGCACAACGGCGAGCAGGCACTTGACGAGGTCGCGGCCGCGCACGGCGGCTTCGAGGGCAACGCGCAAAACTTCCGGATCCTGACCAGCCTGGAGCCCAAAGTTCTTGATCGGCAAGGACATAGCGTCGGACTGAACCTGACCAGGGCAGGGCTGGATGCCGTCACCAAATATCCGTGGACGCGGGGCCGGGATCGACGCAAGTTTGGCTTCTACGAATTCGACCGCGACGCCGCCGCCTGGGTACGCGAACATGCTCCAGCAGAACGGACGTGTCTGGAAGCCCAAGTGATGGACTGGGCCGACGACGTCGCCTACTCGGTGCATGACGTCGAAGACGGCGTCGTGGCCGGCCGGATCGACTTACGGGTGCTCGCCGACGATGACGAAGCGGCCGCGCTGGCCAAGGTGGGGGAGCGCGACGTCGCTCGCGTGCGCGCGGACGACCTGGCCGCCGCCGCGCATCGGCTCTCCGGGCTACCGGTGGTCGCCGCGGTCGGCAAGTACGACGGGACATTGGCGGCTTCGGTTGCGCTCAAGCAGCTGACCAGCGAGCTGGTGGGCCGGTTCGCGTCGGCGGCGATCGCCGCCACCCGGGCCGCCGCGGGTGCCGGGCCGCTCGCCCGCTACCAAACCGACTTGCAGGTCCCGGAGGTGGTGCGCGCCGAGGTCGCGGTGCTCAAGACCCTGGCGTTGCAATTCATCATGTCCGATCCGCGTCATCAGGAACGTCAGCGCTCCCAACGCGAGCGAATCCATCGGGTGGCGCATTGGCTGCTGGCCGGCGCGCCCCGAACCCTCGACCCCGTGTTCGTGCCTGCCTTCAACACCGCCGCCGACGACGGCGAGCGGCTGCGGGTCATCGTCGACCAGATCGCCTCCTTCACCGAGGGACGTCTGGAGCGCATCGAGACCGCCTAGGCTTGGTGTTCATGGCCAAGCACACCAATGTTGTTGTCGCGATCTTGTCGGCTGCCGTCGTCCTGGGCGGCTGCAGCTCCCATCAGCAGTCCAGCACTTCGTCGTCCGCCGGCTCGTCCTCTACTAGCGCTGCCCCTTCTGCCCAGACCCTCAGCGCCGAACTGCACACAGCCGACGGTCGTTCGGTGGCCACGGCCACCTTCGAATTTGCCAACGGCTATGCCACTGTCACGGTGAAGACGACCGCGAATGGCGTCCTGACGCCGGGATTGCATGGCTTGCACATCCACGCGATCGGCAAGTGCGAGCCGAACTCGGCTGACCCGATGGGCGGTCCGCCCGGCGATTTCATGTCGGCCGGCATGCATTACCAGGCTCCGGGGCACACCGGGGAACCGCCCAGCGGTGATCTGTCGACGCTCGAGGTCCGCAAGGACGGTGCCGCATATCTAGTGACCACCACCGACGCGTTCACCAGGGACGAATTGTTGGCGGGCATCAAGACCGCTCTGATGGTGCACGGCGCGGAAAACACTCCCGACGCAGAGAAGCGCTTCGCCTGTGGCGTGATTGGCACCGGCTAACGACAACAGCTCTACACTGAGCCGATGGCCGGGCGGATCTCTGATCGCGATATCGCCGCCATTCGTGAAAAGGCCCGCATCGACGACGTCGTCGGTGATTACGTGCAGCTCAAGCGTGCCGGAGCTGACTCACTGAAGGGCCTGTGCCCATTCCACGACGAGAAGTCGCCGTCGTTCCATGTGCGGCCCAATCACGGCCAGTTTCACTGCTTCGGCTGCTCCGAGGGCGGCGACGTCTACGCGTTCATCCAGAAGATCGAGCACGTCGGATTTGTCGAGGCCGTCGAGATGCTTGCCGACCGCGTCGGCCACACGATCACCTACACCGGCGCGGCGGCCACCAACGTGCAGCGCGACCGCGGCAGCCGCAGCAGGCTCGTCGCGGCCAACGCGGAAGCCGCGGCGTTTTACGCGCAGGCGCTGGAGTCCGAGGAGGCGGCGCCAGCCCGGCGCTACCTCACTGAGCGGAACTTCGATGCCGACGCCGCTCGCCACTTCGGCTGCGGATTCGCGCCCTCGGGCTGGGACTCGCTGACAAAGCATCTGGTGCGCAAGGGCTTTGAGTTCAAGGAACTCGAGACCGCAGGCCTATCGAGGGAAGGTCGCCGCGGCCCGATGGACAGGTTTCATCGTCGGCTGCTGTGGCCGATTCGGTCGTCGGCGGGCGAGGTCATCGGCTTTGGGGCGCGGCGGCTATTCGACGACGACCCCATGGAGGCCAAGTACATCAACACCCCCGAGACGCCGCTGTACAAAAAGTCGTCGGTGATGTTCGGGATCGATCTGGCCAAACGTGATATCGCCAAGGGACATCAAGCCGTTGTCGTCGAGGGCTACACCGACGTGATGGCGATGCACCTGGCCGGGGTGACGACGGCGGTCGCGTCCTGTGGCACCGCGTTCGGCGACGAGCACCTGGCGATGCTCCGCCGATTAATGATGGACGACAGCTTCTTTCGCGGCGAACTGATCTACGTGTTCGACGGCGACGAAGCCGGCAGGGCGGCGGCGCTCAAGGCGTTCGGCGGCGAGCAGCATCTGGCGGGCCAGTCCTTCGTCGCGGTCGCCGCCGACGGTATGGACCCCTGCGATCTGCGGCTGGCATCCGGCGACGGCGCGCTGCGTGATCTGGTGGCGCGGCGAACTCCGTTGTTCGAGTTCGCAATTCGCGCTGCGCTCAGCGAAGTGGACCTGGACAGTGCCGAGGGCAGAGTGGCCGCGCTTCGCCGTTGCGTACCGATGGTCGCCCAGATCAAAGACCCCACCCTGCGTGACGAGTACGCCCGCCAACTAGCGGGCTGGGTCGGCTGGTCGGATGTGGCGCAGGTCGTCGGCCGGGTGCGCGAGGAGGCAAAGCACCCCACCAGCCAGAGCCGCGCCAAGCCCCGTCGCGCCGCTGCAGCCCAGACCGACAGCGGCGCAGCCGATTTCGCCGCTCTTCGTCCCGACCCGAAAGACCCGACGCTGTGGCCGCAGCGCGAGGCGCTCAAATCGGCCTTGCAGTACCCGGCGCTGGCGGGTCCGGTATTCGATTCGTTGACCGTGGAAAGCTTCACCCATCCGGGCTATGCCGCAGTGTGCAGCGCGATCGAGGCGGCGGGCGGCACCGCGACCGGTATCGGCGGGGCCGCCTCGTCCATGACCAAGGTGAGTCCGGATTC
>DAIODV010000124.1:0-727 GCA_036746615.1 Mycobacterium sp. | reverse complement strand
GCGCCAGAAAGCGCCGTCGCCGGCGGCCGCCGGGCTGATCAGCGAGCTCGGTGTCGAGACCATCCGGGTGGACGACGACGACAAGCTGCCGCGCTACATCGCCGGCGTGCTGGCACGCCTACAGGAGGTGTGGGTCGGTCGGCAGATCGCGGAGGTCAAGTCGAAGCTGCAGCGCATGTCGCCTGTGGAGCAGGGCGACGAGTACCACGCGCTGTTCGGCGACCTGGTTGCGATGGAGGCTTATCGGCGCAGCCTGCTGCAGCAGGCCAGCGGCGACGACCTCACCGCTTAACTTGTGGCTCGACGACGCTGGTCTCGTTGTCGATCTCGGTCAACGTCACCATCCGAGTGTCGGGGGAGACCCGATTCGCGATCTTGCGCCGTCCGCCCTCGATGACCGATTTGGCGGCAGGGCTGCTCGTGAGGGCGCGGTAGGTGCCGACGATCTGCTCGTAGCGGCGGCGGCCCGCCTTGGCTCCCAACACGTAGCCCAGCCCAAGCACGACGACATACCGGATCAAAGTGGTCCCTCCAGACGTTGGTGCGATGGCTCCATCCTGCCCCATATCCGCGCCTGGCGGGTTATCGGTTCGGTTGGGCGCGGGCAGCGCAGTAGGCTAGAGTCATCCCTCGATCCGCGCCCACCAGGCGTGCGGAAAGGGGCAGTCCTCCGTAGCTCAATTGGCAGAGCATTCGGCTGTTAACCGAAGGGTTCCTGGTTCGAGTC
>DAIODV010000123.1:0-9491 GCA_036746615.1 Mycobacterium sp. | reverse complement strand
TGAACGACGCCCGACCCGTCGACCTGGATGTGCTGCATGCGGACTTCGGCGACATCGACGTGCACATGCTGCAGTACTCCGGGGCGATCTGGTACCCGATGGTCTACGACATGCCATCGCGGGCCAAGGAAACCTTTGGCACACAGAAGCGGCAGCGCCAGATGGACCGGGCGCGGCAGTACGTCGCACAGGTCGGCGCGACGTGGGTGATCCCGTCGGCCGGTCCGCCGTGCTTCCTGGACGCCGAGTTGCGTGACCTCAACGACGACCACGGCGATCCCGCCAACATCTTTCCCGACCAGGCGGTGTTTCTCGACCAGATGCGCGCGCACGGACACGACCGTGGCCTGCTGATGATTCCCGGGTCCACGGCTGAATTCTCTGGCGGACAACTTAATTCGCTGACGCATCCATTGCCCACCGATGAGGTGGAGGCGATCTTCACCACCGGTAAGGCGGCCTACATCGCCGATTACGCGGATCGAATGCAGCCGGTGCTGGCTGCGGAGAAAGCCAGCTGGGCACCTGCCACCGGCGAGTCGCTGCTCGAGCCGCTACGCGCGGTGTTCGAGCCGATCATGTTGGCCGGCGACGAGATCTGCGATGGTATCGGCTACCCGGTCGAGCTCGTCATCGGCCCGGAGAAGGTGGTGCTGGACTTTCCGAAACGCACTGTGCGGGAAGCGATTCCCGACGAGAAGTTCCGCTACGGCTTTGCGATCGCACCGGAGCTGGTGCGTACCGTGCTGCGCGATAACGAACCCGACTGGGTCAACACGATCTTCTTGTCCACCCGGTTCAAGGCGTGGCGAGTCGGTGGCTACAACGAATACCTGTACACGTTTTTCAAGTGCCTGACCGACGAGCGGATCGCCTACGCCGACGGCTGGTTCGGTGAGGCGCACGACGATACCGCCTCAATCACCATGGACGGCTGGGAGATTCAGCGCCGGTGCCCGCATCTGAAAGCTGACCTGTCGAAGTTCGGCGTGGTCGAGGGCAGCACGCTGACCTGCAACCTGCACGGGTGGCAGTGGAACCTGGAGAACGGCCGCTGTCTGACCACGCGAGGCCACGAGCTTCGGAGCTCCCGGTTATGAGCGCGCAAAGCCACGACTCCTACGATGACGGCCTGGTCCAGCTGGATCGCGAGGCAATCACGCTGCGCCGCTACCACTTTCCGTCCGGCACGTCGAAGATCATTGCACTCGACAGAATCCGCGGATACCAGGCCGAACCGCTCGGGCTGTTGATACACCGGTTCCGCCTCTGGGGCAGCTCGGACCTGCGCCGCTGGCTGCCGCTGGATGTGCGGCGACCGCTGCGGTCCACGCTGATCACGCTCGACGTGCCGGGGACCCGGCCGAGCCCGGCGTTCACCCCGGCGGATCCGGAGAAGTTCACCGCGCTGCTGGACCGGCTGCTAGACCAGCACAGCTAAGTCTGGCCCCGCGCCTGCTCAACGCCGACTGTGCAGCTTGTCGGTGCAGTTAGGCGCGTAACTAAAGGCATAACCTGCACAGTCGACGTGCCCGCTCAGCGCCCCGCGTCCGCGAGCGCTTGCTGGGCCGCGTTATATCCCGGGATGAACGTGATCCCTGGGCCGCCGTGACAACCCGCACTGCCCAGGTAGAGCCCCTCGATCGGAATCGGCTGGCCGAGAAAGCCTTTCGGGCCAGGGCGATTCGGCCCGATCTGATTCGCATTGAGCAGCCCGTGGCAGTAGTCGCCGCCCGGGGCGCCGAACATCACCCCCATGTGCTTAGGCGTGAAGGTGGTGTGCCGGATGATGCTGGCTTCGAAGTTCGGCGCCAGCCGGGTGATCTTGTCGATCACCCGTTGACCCATCTCGACTTTGGCCTGCCCGTAATCGGTGTCGCCCTCGATCGGGAACCACAGCGCGAAGGCCGACGCGGCGTGCTTGCCCTCGGGCGCCAGGTCCGGATCGTTCTGCGACGGGATCTGCAACACCACCGTCGGGTCGGCAGGGACGATGCCGCGCCGAGCGTCCTCCCACTGTTGCTGGACTTCCTCCGGTGTGCAGAACAGCCCCAGCGACGCCTGCATGGCCGGGTCGTTGAGTGCCTCGTAGGGCGCGGCGAAGTTGGGCGGCTCCTCGAGGGCGAAATGCATCTGCAGGTAGCTGCCGCGATGATCAGTCCGCGCGTAGCGTTCGCGGATATCAGCAGGCACCAAGGCGGGGTCGATCAAGTCGTTGACCGTGGTGTCGGGCGCGATGCCCGAAACGACGATCGGCGCGGTCAATGTCTCGCCTGCTTCGGTGCGCACGCCGGTGACCCGCCCGTCGTCGACCAGGATCTCGGCCACCTTGGTGCGCAGCCACACCTCGCCGCCATTGGCTTTCAGCAAGTCGCTCAGATGCGCGGTGAGCGCGCCGATGCCGCCGCGCAGCTTTTTCATCTGCATGGTGTCGCCGTCGGGCACACCAAGCCCGAACGCCAGCGCGGCCGCGCTGCCCGGAGTGGCGGGTCCGCGGTAGAGGGTGTTGACCGCCAGCACGGTCATCGAACCGCGCAGCGCACCGTGCTTCTCGCGGTCGGGAAGGTAGCGGTCCAGTACATCGGTGACCGACCCGAACAACATGTCATCGATCGCTGAGCGCTCGAATTCGTTTGTGGCACAGGCATACATCTCGTCGATTGTCTTCGGCGGCGTACCGGCCTCAAATCGGCCTAGTGCCCGGGTTGGCGCTTGGCTCCACGCCATCAGCCCGGCCATTCCGTTGACGGCGTCGGCGCCGTGCACCTCGTTGAGGTGAGTGAACAGCTTGATCGGGTCGCTGTATTGGACCAGCGGGTCGTCGCCGACACCGCGCACCGCCACCGACATCACGTCCAAGTCGATCGTCGGCAGGGTATCTAAGCCCAGCGCCTCGACCACCACGGACGCCGTCGGGAACTGCACCGAGCCGGCGATCTCGAAGTGGTAGCCGTCAAACAACTCGACGGTGGACGCCATACCGCCGGCGTAGAGCTTCGACTCCAGGCATAGCGTGCGCAGCCCGGCTTTCTGCAGCAGCACCGCGGCGGCCAGCCCGTTGTGGCCGGCACCGAGAACGATCGCGTCATAACTAGTCATGTCCTGCCCTCCGGAATGCAGGCTGGCACGCGCGCAAAGTTTTGTCAATTATGACGAAACTGGATTGGGCACCCATGCGTCGGCGATCCCGGCCCGCAGCGACTCCAACGCCACGTGGCTAACCCTGGCCAGCTCGCCGAGTGACCTGTCCTCGCCAATCATCCAGGCCTCCATCGCCCCGAAGACCGCGGCCGCGATGCAACGCGCGATCACGGTCATGCGCAGCCGCGCATCGGAAGACTGATCGCTCGTCCGGCTACGGCGCTGGAATTGGGCTTGAATGGCATCTGCAAGGTCGGCCTGCACATCCCGGATATGGCGGACGATGCGGTCGGGGTCGATCTCGCCGCTGCGCAAGGCGGCAATTTTCGTCACCGCCTCGACGTCATACGGGAACGCGAAGATAGCCGCCTGGACGGAATCGATGACCGGCTCGTCGGCGGGTCGGGCGTCGAGCGCAGCGCGGAACCAGGTGAGCCCGGTGTAGTCGGCAAACAGCAGATCGTGCTTGGAGCTGAAGTGGCGATAGAACGTCCGCAGCGACACTCCGGCGTCCGCCGCGATCTGCTCGGCGGAGGTGTCCTTCACGCCCTGCGCCAGGAATCGCACCAGCGCGGCCTGGATCAGCGCTTCTCGCGTGCGCTCGCTGCGTGCCGTCTGGGCGGGCCGAACCATAGCAGTAAAGTACCCCTTCGCGTTGTGTCAATCTTGACAAAACTTGGCGGCGCGGTGAGACTGCGGCCATGGTGTCGCTTCTCGTGCATGCAGTTCTCGGGCTTTCGGTCATCGGCTGGATCGTCGCGTCGAACCCCCAGGTGTTCGCCCGGCCGTCCGGCGGACCGTCGTTGTCGCCGCTGGAGGCGGTGTACTACATCGTTGGCATCGCGTCGGTGGTACTTGGGTGGTGGTTCAACATCCACTTTGTGCAGCAGTACTCACATGGGTCGACGAACCCGATCTGGGGGCCGGGCAGCTGGGCGGATTACATGCGGCTGATGTTCACTAACCCCGCCGCCAGCTCGGCGAGCCAGGACTACACGATCGCGAATGTCATTCTGCTGCCGCTGTTTACGATCGTCGACGGCTATCGGCGCGGACTAAGGCGTCCGTGGTTGTACTTCGTGTCCAGCCTGTTCACCAGTTTCGCCTTCGCGTTCGCGTTCTATTTCGCCACCATCGAACGCCAACGCCGGCACGCCCAAACTGCCGCTGCGCCAACAACGGTGGATGCCTAAGGCGTCGTTGTCTCGGCCCAGCGGCGAGCCCACCCGTCCAGCGGGATAAGCGCCTTGTCGAGGGACCGCCCCACCGCGCTGAGTTCGTAGAACTGGTCGTCGCGCTGGACGATCAGGCCTGCGCTGGTCAGTTCACCAAGCCGGACGTAAAGCACGCTGGGCGACATGCCGTCGCAACGTTCGCGCAGCGACCTTGCGCCCAACGGCCCGTCGCGCAGTTCCCACAGGATGCGCAGCGACCACCGCCGCCCGAGCAGGTCGAGTGCGGCCATCAGCGGGCGCCCGGTGGTCGACCCGCGCACGGGACGGCCGGGTCGGGCCACCGATTGACGTTTCGATTTCCGTAACGTAGCTTTCTTCTCCATGGTTACGGAAATAGTAACGCCTCGAATCGGCGCACTCGAACCACCCCATGAGCCGGCCGTGGCCGCGCAGCTGCAAAAGATGATGCCGCCGAACGTCCCGCCGATCGCGCTGTTTCGGACCATGGTGAAAAACCTGCCGATGACCGAGGCCATGACGCGCTGGGGCGGCTACGAGTTGAGCCGCGCGCTGTCGCTGTCCCTTCGTGACCGCGAGATCGTCATCGACCGAACCTGCGCGCGCTGTGGCTGTGAGTACGAATGGGGCGTGCACATAGCGTTTTTCGCGGAGAAGGCGCGCTTTGATCGAGACCAGATCAGATCGTTGACCCACGGCAGCGCCGACGATCCATGCTGGATCGCCGAGCGAGATCGGTTGCTGATTCGTGCCGTCGACGCGCTCTGCGATCACCGGGATATCGATGACGCCTTGTGGAAGGCACTGCGGGACGAGTTTGACGATCGTGAAATTCTCGACCTCACCATGCTGTGCGGCTGGTATCACGCGATCAGCTTCACCGCGCGCGCCGCTCGGGTCCCGCTTGAAGCGGGCAGTCCCACCTTCGCCAGCGTCGGCTAAGGCTCCAGCACCTCGACGCCGACGAACGGCACCAGCGCCTCGGGGACCCGGACACTGCCGTCGGGCTGTTGGTGATTTTCCAAAATCGCGACCAGCCAACGGGTGGTGGCCAGCGTGCCGTTGAGCGTCGCCGCAATCTGCGGCTTGCCGCTCGTATCGCGGTAGCGGGTGGCGAGTCGGCGGGCCTGGAAAGTGGTGCAGTTCGACGTCGAGGTCAGTTCACGGTAGGCGTGCTGCGTCGGGACCCAGGCCTCGCAGTCGAACTTGCGGGCCGCTGATGAGCCGAGATCGCCTGCGGCCACGTCGATTACCCGATAGGGCACCTCGATGTGGGCCAGCATCTCTTTCTGCCAGCTCAGCAGCCGCTGATGTTCGGCCTCGGCGTCGGCCGGCGTGCAGTAGACGAAACCTTCGACCTTGTCGAACTGGTGCACGCGGATGATGCCGCGGGTGTCCTTGCCGTGGCTGCCGGCCTCGCGGCGGAAGCACGACGACCAGCCGGCGTAGCGCAGCGGTCCGCCGGACAGGTCGAGGATCTCGTTGGAGTGGTAGCCGGCCAGCGGTACCTCGGAGGTGCCGACGAGATAGAGGTCGTCGGCGTCGAGGTGATAAACCTCTTCGGCGTGAGCGCCGAGAAAGCCGGTGCCTGACATCACGTCTGGCCGCACCAGCACCGGCGGAATGACCGGGGTGAAACCGTTGTCGGCTGCCAGCCGGATCGCCAGCTGCAGCAGCCCCAGTTGCAGTAGTGCCCCCCGGCCGGTCAGGAAGTAGAACCGCGAACCTGACACCTTGGCGCCGCGTTCCATGTCGATCAGGCCGAGCGACTCGCCGAGTTCCAAGTGATCTTTCGGATCGCTGATCGCGGCCGGCTCACCGACGACGTCGAGGACGGTGTAGTCGTCCTCCCCGCCGGCCGGCACGCCGTCGATGATCACGTTCGAGATCGCCATGTGCGCAGCCGTGAAATTCGCCTCGGCTTCGGCCTGCTCTGCTTCGGCGGCCTTGACCTCGTCGACCAGGTCGCCGGCCTGCCGCAGCAGCGCGGGGCGCTCCTCAGCCGACGCCCTGCCCACCTCCCGACTGACGGCCTTGTGGTCGGCGCGCAACGAGTCTGCCTTGGCGATCGCGGTCCGTCGGGCGGTATCGGCTGCCAGCAGCGTGTCGACCAGGGTTGGGTCCTCGCCGCGGCTGGTCTGGGAACGGCGCACGGCGTCGGGGTTTTCGCGAAGCAGCTTCAGGTCGATCACGGGCTAGAACCCTACGCGGAAGCCGCCCGCCAGCGATAACCACATGCATTACTTCTGCATCAGCTGTCACGGGGCACGGTAAGCCTGTCAGAATAGAGCCAATGTCGAACGCATCCGAGCAGCCCGAGCCACCGGCCAGCCGGCCGCGGCTCAGGCTGCCGCGGGTCGAGTGGCTCGACGCCCTTCAGGCGACCGCCACCCGGCGCGCGCTGCTGCTGACTGCGCTGGGCGGTCTGCTCATCGCCGGCATCGTCACCGCGCTGCCGATCGGCAACGGTCCAGGCCGGCTGACGGGCTACATCGACCCGGTGCCCAGCACGGGCTCGAAGGGCAACGACGCTTTCAACCACGCCGCCAGCGGCAACTGCCTGATGTGGCCGGATCGGATGCCTGAAGCGGCGAGCATTGTCGACTGCAAAGACGAGCACCGCTTTGAGGTCGCCGAGTCGATCGACATGCGCACGTTCCCCGGCTCCGAGTACGGCCCCGAGGCCCCGCCGCCGTCGGCCACCCGCATCGAGCAGATCAGCCAGGAGCAGTGCGAGTCGGCGGTGCGGCGCTACTTGGGCGCCAAGTTCGACCCGAACAGCAAGTTCATCATCAGCATGTTGTGGTCCGGCGATAAAGCGTGGCGACAGTCCGGCGAGCGGCGGATGCTGTGTGGCTTGCAGCTGCCGGGCACGGGCAACGAGCAGGTCGCCTTCAAGGGCAAGGTCGCCGACGTCGACCAGTCGAAGGTCTGGCCGGACGGCACGTGCTTGGGTATCGACCCCGCGACCAATCAACCCACTGACATTCCGATCGACTGCGCAGCACCGCACGCGATGGAAGTCACCGGCACGGTCAACTTGCTTGCGAAGTTCCCGGACGCGCTGCCGCCGGAGCCCGAGCAGGACGCGTTCATCAAGGACTCGTGCACTCGGCTGACCGACGCCTACCTCGCGCCGGTTCAGCTGCGCAGTACCACGCTGACGCTGATCTACAGCACGCTGTCGTTGCCCAGTTGGTCGGCCGGCAGCCGGCAGGTTGCGTGCAGCATCGGCGCGACGCTCGGCAACGGTGGTTGGGCGACGTTGCTCAACAGCGCCAAGGGGCCGCTGCGTATCAACGGTCAACCGCCCGTCCCGCCGCCGGACATCCCGCAGGAGCGGCTGAACCTGCCGCCGATCCCGGTGACGCCGAATACCGGTGGGTCCTCGACGTCGTCGGCTGGATCGAGCGGGTCCAGCGGGTCTAGCGGATCGAGCGGGTCGAGCGGGTCGAGCAGTCAGCGACAGGGCAATCAACACCTGCCGGGCCAGCCGGCCGCGCCGGAGCAGCCCGCGCCGGCCCCCGCTCCCGAAGCACCGCCGGCAGCGCCGCCACCGCCGGCTCCCGAGGCGCCACCTCCGCCACCCCCGCCGCCCGCAGCGCCAGCACCGGAAGCTCCACCCCCCCCGCCGCCACCACCCCCGCCAGGCGGCTAGCCCGGTGGCCGTGCGGATGGATCCGCAACGGTTCGACGAGTTGGTGTCCGACGCACTCGACTTGATCCCGCCGCAGCTGGCCGCCGTGATGGACAACGTCGTCGTGCTCGTCGCGGACAGTGACCCCGAGGAACCCGAGCTGCTCGGCCTGTACGAGGGTGTGGCGTTGACCGAGCGCGATTCGCACTACGGCGGCTCGCTGCCCGACACCATCACGATCTACCGCGACGCGCTGCTGGACATCTGCGACGACGAGGACGAGGTCGTCGAGGAGGTGAAGATCACCGTGGTTCACGAGATCGCTCACCACTTCGGCATCGACGACGACCGGTTACACGAACTCGGCTGGGCCTGAGCAACTTAACGCCGATACGTCGGGCGCGGCGTCGCGGATCTGTCGGCAATCGGTGCTAAGAACGCGGCATGGATACAAGCTGCCGCGACTGCCGGGCAGGCTTAGAACACTGTCACGGCACGATCATTCGCCATTGGTTGCACCGCTCGGAGTGCACCGAGGAGGACTGCACCAGCCCGGAGCTGCTGCCGCACGCTTTCGTCGTCGACTGCGACGCGGTCGGTTGCGGCTGCGCTGACGTAGACGCGATCGCCGTCTGACTTACCCCATCGGGTCGGTGCTCGACTCCACCGCGTCAGCCACCGGGGTCGCGTCGGGCTCCGGGTAGAACGGCGGCGCGAGAGTCCCCCACTGCACGCAGCTCCACCGCCCGTCGGTGACCGGTGCCAGCACCACCGCTTCGGTGTTGTTGAGGTGATGATCAAGCACGAAGCTGCTTTCCACGCCGGCCAGCACCGCGGCCGTCAGCCGGATCGCGGCCCCGTGGCTGACGACGACGATGTCGCTGGTCCACTCGTCGTCGTCGAGGTAACGCATCCGCAGATCGGTCAGCACCGGCAGGTAGCGGTCCAGCACCTGGTTGGCGGTCTCGCCGCCGGGCAGCGGCAGATCCCGCTCCCCTTCGTGCCAGCGTTGGTAGATGGCGTTGAACTCGGCGACCGCGTCGTCGTCGCTGCGGTCTTCCAGCTCACCGACCTGAACCTCGTGGATACCGGTGACCTCGCTGGGGCGCACGTCAACCTCGGCGCTGATCTCGGCCGCGGTCTGGGCCGCGCGGGTGGCCACCGAATGCAGCAACAGCCCGGGCCGGCTCAACCCTGCCCGCGCGAAGGCGCGCGCCTGATCGCGGCCCAACGACGTCAGCTCCGACCCCGGAGGCCGAGTGTCCAACCGACGATCGACGTTGCCGTAGGACTGACCGTGGCGCACCAACACCAGCCGACCGCTCATCGCGACGGCCCCGCGTCGGTCGAACCGTCGCGGATGCCCGCCATCGCTTCCGCCATGCTCTGTACGATTTTGTTGATCATGGTTCAGCATGCCGTGCGCGCTCGTTTCGTGCGGAAATGAGCGGAATGAAACTTACCCCACAACGCGCATCTTGCGACTGTCGGCGAACGCCGGCATCACCTCGCGCGCGAAA
>DAIODV010000122.1:0-9509 GCA_036746615.1 Mycobacterium sp. | reverse complement strand
GTTATGCCGCGACGGTGACGGTGATCCGGTCGAAGGTTGGGGTCTGTACGAGCACGGCGCGCTGGGCCGCCACGACCCGTCCGGGTTCAAAGACTGGCTGACAGTGGCGCCGTAGGTCAGCGCCGAGTGTCGAGGCAATTAAGCCGCCTCGTCGACGTCCACGCGGCCGAACACCATCTGGTCCTCGATGGGCCGAAGCCGATGGTCGAGGACGTCACGCAAAAAGCTGTGGCTGACCATCCACGGCCGGCGGGTGCCCGATTTGGGCAGCACGTCCAATGCGCGCAACACATAGCCTGCTTGCAGGTCGAATGTCGGCTGCTCAGCCATGTCGACGTCACCCAAGTGCGGATAGGCGTGGGTATAGCCACGAGAATGCATGTATTCCAACAACTTTGCTACCGATTGCGCAGTCATGTCGGCACCCAATGTCCATGATGCGTTGACGTAACCGACGCACCACGCCGCGTTCGGAACATCCTCGAGCATGTGGCGCCGGTACACGAAGCGGTCGTGCGGGTTGATCTTTTCCCCGTCCAGGCTGAGCGTGATGCCACCCAGCGCCTGCAGTTGCAATCCGGTCGCGGTGACGATCACGTCGGCGTCGAGGTGCCGACCCGATCTCAGCACGATGCCATCGGCATCGACATGGTCGATGTGATCGGTGACGACGTCGACGCAACCCTCGCTGATCGACTTGTACAGGTCAGCGCCCACGATGAAGCACAGCCGTTGATCCCATGGGTTGTACGGCGGTTTGAAATGGGTGTCTATGTCGAAATCGTCGGGCAGGTTGCGCTCGGCGATGCGGCGAAGTCGGCGCTTCATCAGCTCCGGCGCCCGGCGCGACACTTCCCACAGCAGCACACTAACGATGGCGTTACGCCAGCGCACGAGCCAATGAGCGACCCCGAGCGGCAAGGCTTTCCGCATCGCTATCGCGGTCGGCTCCACCTTCATCGCCGAAATCATGTAGGACGGGGTGCGTTGCAGCATCGTCACGTGGGCGGCCTGTTCGGAAAGTGTGGGTATCAGGCTGACTGCGGTCGCGCCGCTGCCGATCACCACGCACCGTTTGCCGGTGCAGTCGAGTGTCTCCGGCCAGTGCTGCGGATGGACGACCTGGCCCGCGAATTCCTCGATGCCGGGAAAGCCTGGGCGGTAGGGATTGTCGTAGTCGTAATAGCCGGTACCGAAGAACACGAACCGGCAGCGATAGCTCGCCTCGGCGCCGTCCTGTTCAGCCCGAATCGTCCAGGTATCAGTCGTCGAATCCCATTCGGCGGATTGGACGTAGGTGCGCAACCGGATGTGCTCGTCAATATGATGCTTGCGGGCGGTGTCGGCGAGGTACTGCCAGATGTGCTCACCGTCGACGATCATCTCCGGGCGGGTCCACGGCTCCCATGGGAAACACAGCGTGTAGATGTCGCTGTCGGATCGCACCCCCGGATACCGGAACAGGTCCCAGGTGCCGCCGAGGCGCTCCCGTCGCTCCAAGATGACGCAGCTCAGCTGCGGATTGCGCTCGCGGATGCGGTAGGCGGCGCCGATTCCGGATATGCCGGCACCGATGATCACCACGTCGAAGAATGAATCCTGGGTCATCGAGCATCTCCTCCCACCGGACGGTTCGGCGAGCAGCTTGCACCCCCAGGGTAGGCCGACGTTGACTAGGGGCATGCCCGACGTGACCTGGACCGCCGATGTCATCGTGGTCGGGGCCGGTTTCGCCGGCCTCGCCGCGGCCCGTGAACTGATGCGACTCGGCCACGAGGTGCTGGTGCTCGAAGGCCGTGACCGGGTCGGCGGACGCTCGCATACCGGTCAGGTCGCGGGCGTCCCGGTTGATCTTGGCGGCACGTTCGTCGGCCCGACGCAAGACGCGGTGCGGGCGCTGGCCGACGAACTCGGCATTCCGACCGTGCCGACCTACCACGACGGCGCCAACCTGATCCGGTGGCGCGGTGCGGTCCGCTCGTATCACGGCACGATTCCGCGGCTGTCGCTGGGCGGCTTGCTCGACATCGGCCGGGTGCGTTGGCAATTCGAGCGGATCGCCCGGACCGTGCCGCTGACCGAGCCGTGGACCGCTCGGCGCGCCGCTCGTCTTGACGGGCAGTCGCTGGGCGATTGGTTGCGGTCGGTGCACGCGAGCGCCACTGCACGCGACCTGCTGGCCATCATGGCTCGAGTGACCTGGGGATGCGAGCCCGACGACGTGTCGATGCTGCACGCCGCTCGCTACGTGCGTGCGGCGGGTGGCCTGGACCGGCTCCTCGACGTGGAAAACGGCGCCCAGCAGGACCGCTTCTTGGCCGGCACGCAACAGATCGCCGACAAAGCGGCCGCCGATCTCGGCGACCGGCTGGTGCTTGGGGCCCCGGTGCGACGCATCGATCAGCACGACGGCGGTGTCAGCGTCAGCTGCGAAAAGGGCCGCGCCGACGCCCGATTCGTGATCGTTGCGATTCCGCCGGCTCATCGCAGGGCCATCGAATTCATTCCCCCGCTGCCCGTCGAATACGACCAACTCGCCGAGCGGTGGCCGCAGGGCCGACTGTCCAAGGCGTATGCCGCCTATCCCACCCCGTTCTGGCGCGGCAACGGGGCTTCCGGTGAAGCGCTGTCCGACGAAGGTCCGGTGTTCATCACGTTCGACGTCAGCCCGCAGGCAGACGGGCCGGGCATCCTGCTGGGTTTCGTCGATGCCCGCACCTTCGACGAGCTGCCTGCTGATCAGCGGCGGCAGCGTGCGCTGGAGTGCTTCGCATCGCTGTTCGGTGAGGAAGCGCTTAACCCGCTGGACTATCTCGACCACCGTGGGGGCGCAGAAGAATTCGCGGCGGGCGGCCCCACCGCAGCGGTGCCGCCGGGGACGTGGACGCGGTACGGACCCTGGTTACGCCGCCCGATCGGAGCGATTCATTGGGCCGGCACCGAGACCGCCGACGAGTGGACCGGTTTCCTCGACGGCGCGGTGCGCTCCGGGCAACGCGCGGCCGCGGAGGTTGCCGCGCAGCTATGAGCTGATGCGCCGACTTCCGGTGATCGATTCGGCGAGCGCCCGCAGCTCCCGGTTGACCTCGACGGGGCGTTCCAGCATCGAGCAGTGCCCACCTGGCAGCACGACCAGGTCAACCAGGTTCGGTGCGGCCTCGGCAATCCGTTGCGATTGCACCAGCGGCGTCAGCCGGTCGCGCTCGCTGCCGATCACCAGCGTCGGGACCGTCAGCCCAGCGAGGTTGATGTGCCGGCGCTGCAGCGCGTCGACCAGCGCCTTGCCGCAGCCGCCGCGCCCCATCGGCGATGTGGCGTTGAACAGCTCGTAGATCAGCGCACCGACCTCGGGCTCGGCGTCGGCGCCGACAGCCAATAGGGAGATCATTTCGTGGGTGGCCCGCCGTATCGCGGGTGGCACATTGAACGAACCGAAGATGTTGACCAGCGCGCGCCCGCCGAACACCCGGACCGGCGCGAACGGCGCGGGAAACGGCAGTAACTTCACTTCACGCAGCAGGTCACCCGTGGTGGTGTTGATCAGCGCGACGGCGTCGGCACGCGCCTCGACCTTATGGCGATAGCGGTCCGACCAGGCGGCGATCGCCATGCCGCCCATCGAATGTCCCGCGATGACGGCACGCTCGCCCGGTGCAAGCGTGGCCTCGAGCACCGCATCGACATCCGAGGCAAGGTGGGCAAGGCTGTACGCGCCGCGCCGTGGGATGCCGCTGCGGCCATGACCGCGATGGTCGAACGCGATCACCCGGTAATCGGTGGCAAGCTCGGCGATTTGGTAAGCCCACACCCGGATGGCGCAGGTAATGCCGTGCGAAAGCACGATCGGATAGCCACTCTCGGGCCCGAATACCTCGGTGTGCAGGCGGGTGCCATCCGGGGCGCGGACGGGAACGACGCGGCTGGGCGGCAGTTCTACCTCCGAAGCCGCCTGTGCTGAGCCCAGCGTGCGGGCCGCTCGTCGAGAACTCATCGCAGCTCCCCTCGGATGCGGCACCGTCGCCGCGTGGCGGAAGTGTATACGAGCCGAATACCCGAAACGGGCCAAAATGTTGCCGGCGCTAATTATTTGTGACGGGTGGCACGAATCGTGCAGGCGACCTGGGGTTTAGCCGCGCCCGGAAGGCGGCATTCTCGATGCGGTTGTGGTGTCGGCGACGGCAGCCATCCGAGATCCGGAATTGAAACTTCATGCCGCGCAGCAGCCCATAGACTCTTCCTATCAGGGGAATCGGGCTGGAAGAGGAGCGAAACGATCATGGCAATTGACGCGGACACCGAGGCCCGCATACCAGTGCAGGACAACTTCGACGACGAAGTCGCCGCCACCCAGCAATACTTCGACAGCCCGAGGTTCGAAGGAATCACCCGCCTCTACTCCGCACGCCAAGTTGTAGAGCAGCGCGGCACCATCCCCAGCGATTACATCGTTGCCGGTAAGGCCGCCGAGGCGTTCTACCCTCGGCTGCGCGAGCTGTTCGCTCAACGTAAAAGCATCACCACTTTCGGCCCGTACTCGCCTGGGCAGGCAGTGACCATGAAGCGGATGGGTATCGAGGGCATCTACCTCGGTGGGTGGGCGACCTCGGCCAAGGGCTCGATCGCCGAAGACCCGGGCCCCGACCTGGCTAGCTATCCGCTGAGCCAAGTGCCCGACGAGGCCGCCGGGCTGGTCCGCGCCCTGCTGACCGCCGACCGCAATCAGCAATACCTGCGGCTGCGGATGAGCGACGAACAACGCGAAAGGACACCGGCGGTCGACTACCGGCCGTTCATCATCGCCGACGCCGACACCGGCCACGGCGGCGACCCGCATGTGCGCAACTTGATCAAGCGGTTCGTCGAAGCGGGCGTGCCGGGATATCACATCGAGGACCAGCGCCCGGGCACCAAAAAATGTGGCCATCAGGGCGGCAAGGTTCTCGTGCCGTCCGATGAACAGATCAAACGGCTCAACACCGCCCGCTTCCAACTCGACATCATGCGGGTGCCCGGAATTATCGTGGCGCGCACCGACGCCGAGGCCGCCAACCTGCTGGACAGCCGGGCCGACGAGCGCGACCAGCCGTTCCTGCTCGGCACCACGAACCTGAAGATCCCGTCCTACAAATCCTGCTTCCTCGCGATGGTTCGGCACTTCTACGACGCTGGATTCAAGGAACTCAACGGCCATCTGCTCTACGCCCTCCCCGACGGCGAATATGCGGCCGCCGATGCGTGGTTGGAGCGGCAAGGCATCGTCGACTTGATCGCCAAGGCGGCCGCGGCTCCCGACCACGCGCAGGAGTCGATCGACGCTGTCTTCGACGAGGTCGAATCGAAGTTCGTCGACGCCTGGCAGAACGACGCCGGGCTGATGACCTACGGCGAAGCTGTCGCGGACTTGCTTGAATTCGCCGAAAGCGAAGGCGAACCGCGCGACATGAGCGTCGCCGAATGGCAGGAATTCGCCCAGCGCGCACCACTTTACACCGCCCGCGAAAAAGCGCGCGAGCTCGGCGCTGACCCTGGCTGGGACTGCGAGCGGGCCAAGACGCCGGAAGGCTACTACCAGATCCGCGGCGGTATCCCGTACGCGATCGCGAAATCGCTTGCCGCAGCGCCGTTCGCCGACATTCTCTGGATGGAGACCAAGACGGCAGACCTCGTCGACGCGCGCGAATTCGCCGACGCGATCCACGCCGTGTACCCCGACCAAATGCTGGCCTACAACCTCTCGCCGTCGTTCAACTGGGACACCACCGGGATGACCGACGATGAAATGCGGGCGTTCCCAGAGGAACTCGGCAAGATGGGCTTCGTCTTCAACTTCATCACCTACGGCGGACACCAGGTCGACGGCGTCGCCTCCGAGGAGTTCGCCACCTCGCTGCGCCAGGACGGCATGCTGGCGCTGGCGCGTCTGCAGCGCAAGATGCGCCTTGTCGAATCGCCTTACCGCACACCGCAAACCCTGGTCGGTGGGCCGCGCAGTGACGCCGCGCTGGCAGCGTCGTCCGGCCGCACGGCGACCACCAAGGCCATGGGCGAGGGCTCCACGCAGCACCAGCATCTGGTTCAGACCGAGGTGCCGAAAAAGCTGCTGGAGGAATGGCTGGCGCTTTGGACGGAGCACTACCAGATCCCGGAAAAGCTTCGCGTGCAGCTACGCCCGCGACGCGCCGGATCCGACGTGCTCGAACTCGGCATCTACGGGGACGGAGACGAGCCGCTCGCCAACGCAGTCGTCGACCCGATCAAGGACCGGCACGGGCGCAACATCCTTACGGTGCGCGACCAGAACACGTTCGCCGAGAAACTGCGCAAGAAGAGGCTGATGGACATCCTGCATCTCTGGCTGATCCATCGGTTCAAGCCGGAGATCGTGTACTACGTGACGCCGACCGAGGACAACATCTATCAGACCGAGAAGATGAAGTCGCACGGCATCTTCAGCAACGTTTATCAGGAGGTCGGCGAAATCATCGTCGCCGACGTGAACCAGCCGCGCATCGACGAGCTGCTGGCCTCCGATCGCGAGGCGCTGAAACGGCTGATCGCCAAGCAGGATTGACGTCGTCATGACCGTCGGTGCTGCACCCGCGAGCGTGTTCGACGCCGATCTTCCGACGCTCACATACGACGCTGAGGAAACTCCCGCCGAGGTCTATCCGCGTATCCAGGAGGCGCAACGACAGGCTCCGGTCGCACTCGGACCGCACGGACCCGAAGTGCTCTCCTACCACTTGGTCCGTTCGATTCTTCGTGATACCCGGTTCCAGATTCCGCCCGGCATCAACCTGCTCGCGCAGGGCGTCACGTCGGGTCCGTTGTGGGACAAGGTGGTCAACAGCCTGCTGTGCCTCGAGGGCGAGACGCATCATCGGTTGCGCAGTCTGTGTTCCAAGGCATTTACGCCCAGAACGGTTGCCCGCCTGCACGACACGATGATCGGTGTGATGAGCGACCTGGTCGATGCCGTCGCCGACGCGGGCCACTGCGACGTCGTGGCCGATCTCGCGCGCCCCTATCCGGTCCCGATCATCTGCGCGTTGCTCGGTGCACCCCGCGAGGATTGGCGGCAGTTTTCCTCGTGGGCAGACGACGTCTTCAAGGCCTTCAGCTTCAACTTCGATATTCGCGAAGTCGAGCCTCTCGTCATGCGCGCGTGGCGCGAACTAGACGACTACGTCGACGAGATGGTCGCACGGCGTCGGCACAGCCTGACTGACGATCTGCTTTCGGACCTCATTCGCGCTGAGGATGATGGCGATCGCCTCGACGCTGCGGAATTGCGGATGCTCGCCGGAGGCCTGCTGTTGGCGGGCACGGACACCACCCGCAATCAGGTGGCCGCTTCGGTCCATGTGCTATGTGAACACCCCGAGCAGTGGGACCTGCTCAAAGCGCGCCCCGAGCTTGCGATGCGCGCGGTCGAAGAAACCATGCGCCACTCACCGATCGCTAGTGGAACGATCCGCCTCGTGGCCGAGGACACCGAACTGGAGGGCTACGTATTCCCCGCCGGCACGATGGTTCTGATGAATACCTTTGCGGCCAACCGCGATCCGGCCGTGTACGACGATCCAGACCGCCTGGATATCACGCGCGAGGGAGCGCCGCCGATACTGACGTTCGGCGGCGGGGCGCACTACTGCTTAGGCGCGAACTTGGCCAGGCGCGAGATTGCCGAAGCGCTGAATGTCCTGACAAGCCGGCTGTTGAACCCGCGCCTGGCCGGACCGGTGCCATGGAAGCCGATCAACGGCCTGAGCGGACCGAAGAGTCTGCCCATCGAGTTCGACGGACTTACGAGCTGACCAGTTCCGGATGGAACTTGGCTGCCATCCGGCGCATTCCCTGTTGCCAGTCGACGGCGGCGGTGCCGACGAGCTCACGCATCAGGCTCGGATCGGTTGGGTTGCCGCGCAACGCCTGCTCGCTTTCTTGAAAGACCGGCACCTTGCCGACCAGCGAGCCGAGGTAGCCGCACCACTCCTGGATGCTGACGGTCTGCTCGCCGCACCAGTTGAGCGTGGTCGCCGGAACTGACGCCACCTCAAGCAGTTTCGGGATGGTCGAGATGATGTCGTCCTCGTGGATCGGGTTGTAGCGGGCCGGGCCGCCGGCCGGAACCGGGATCGGGATGCCGCCGAGCATCATCTCCATGTGATAGAACGGCCAGCCGCCGTTGTCGCCGTATGGAACGTTAAGCCGGGCGATCGTGGTCGGCACACCGAGGACGCGGGACATCGTCCTAGCGACGACCTCGCCGGCGATTTTGGAGATGGAATAGGTTGGGAACAAAGGCTTGTGGTTGTCGCCCAGAGCGGCGCCCTCGGTGCGCGGCTCGTCGTCCGGAGGGTCGTAGACCGCACCTGACGAGCAATGCAGGAAAGCTTTGGCGTTGCGGCAGTGCGCCATGAGCAGCCCGACGGACTCCGCGTTGGCTCCGAGGTCTGTCTCCCAGTTCCCACTTTTAGCAACCGCCAGGTTCAAGACGTAATCAAAATCGGACGGGATACCGGCGAAGTCCCCGGCCGCGAGGTTCACTGTCTCGCACCGCACACCTGAACTCTCCAGCGCCTCGCGGGCCGCCGGATTGGTGAACCGGGCGATGCCCCACACTTCGTTCTCGGCCGCCAACGATTGGGCAATGGGACTGGCAACTTGTCCGGTTGGGCCGGTGATCAGGATCTTCGCGCCATGCATGCGCTGATCTTAGACCGGGCGTTAGGGCCGCATCTCGTAGGCGCCGTCGTAGGCCCGCACCTGCTCCCACACCCGGTCGAACCGGTGGGAGTCGGTGACGGGCCTGCGCACGGCCGCGAGCGCCCAATCCTGTTGCGCGGACTTGGCACTCGACTTCCCGTGCAGGGCAACAGCGTACTGCGAGAAGTCGCGGATCTGAACCTCGAAGATCTGGTCCACCAGATCGGCGTCGAGCCCGATCAGGTCCGCTTGTTCGAGGATCAGCTGGCCGTAGACGACCAGCGTGAAGAGATGGCCGACGACGAGCAGGAAGTCGAGGTCCTTCATCTGCTCCGGGTCCGGCGCCGCGGTCAGCAGCAACTCTTTGAGCGCGCGTGCCTGCTCGTAGAACAGGGCGACATTGGGGATCTTCGAGTGGCGCTCGTAAACCTTTGTCCAGTCGGCGAATTGCACCTTCGATGCACCGCGCGCCGGGCCCTGCGACCAGAAGAACACGTCGTCGGCCGGATCGTTGCGGGTGCCTATCTCCGGATACTCGGCGGGGTTGAGCATATAGTTGGGCATGAACTTCAGGATCTGTGCGACGTTGACGTGCACGGTGCCCTCGAGTCGCGGGAGCGCGCCGATCAGGCGGGCCACTTCGCAGAAGTAGGTGTTCTTCTCGAAACCCTTGGCGGCCAGCACGTCCCACAAGAGCGTGACCACGGTTTCGCCTTCGGAGGTCACCTTCGACTTGGTCACCGGGTTGAACAGCAGGTAGCGACGGTCATCGAGGCTGGCGCTGCGGAAGTAGTCGATCG